>JANOKE010000262.1:0-1247 GCA_031419135.1 Gemmatimonadaceae bacterium | reverse complement strand
TCCGTGTCGCGCCGACGTAGTCCAGCTGTTGCAGTTTGTCGAGCATGAGACGGACCGGTGTCTCCGAGGTCTCCTGCAGTCCGGCCTTTGAGCGGATGTCTGAGAACGACGTACTCCCCGTGCCGATGGCGCGCAGGATCGCGCGGTAACGAAGCACGTCGTGCAACCCGCGCTCTTGCGTCAGCGCCGATTCGATCAGGCCACGTACCTCACCCTGCGGGTGGAGGAGGAGCGTGGCGATATTGGTGTCGAGGGGACGCGCGGGCTTGATCGCTGCGAGGTAGCGCGGGGTGCCACCAAATGCCGCGTACGCGCGGACCTTGTCCCGTAGGCTCAAGCCGGGGACCATCTGTGCTGCATGCCAGTAGTCGAAGGGTCGGATGCGCGTGGTGTAGTTGAAGCGGCCGAAGAGCGCGCCGGATTCGACGAGGGCTTCCATCGTCTTGACGTGTGAGCCCGACAGCACCACGACCAGTGGCCGACTCGATCGTCGCCGCTCCCAGAGCGCGTTGAGGTCTGATGCGACGCGTCGCACGTCGGCCAGCTGCTCCCCGACGTACTGAAACTCGTCCAGCACGATGACCAGCGGCTCTGGCGCGCGCATCTCAAGCAGCAAACCGAAAACCGAGCGCCAACTGCGGTAATCATCCATCGGCAAGGTCTCGCCGAGGAATCGTCCGATCTCGTCCACCAGCGCGTCCCGATTCTGCGCTTCGGTGGTCTCGGAGGCGGTGAAATAGAACACCTGCTCGCGCGGCCACGTCCGGTTGAGCAGATGAGTCTTCCCGACCCGTCGACGGCCGTAGACCAGGGCCAGTCGCGGAACGCCGTCACTGAGGAGCGCCTGAAGTCCCGCGCGCTCCTCGTCTCGGTTGATCATGTCGTCAGACTCGACCATAACGCCCTTGGGGAATTGCCGGTGGTCGTCCGCCCTAGTGTCGCGCGAGACCACTATCGGATTAGTATACTATTCCGTTAGTGTACTATGCAAGTAGTATAGTTATAGGGTGAGTTCGGGGACCAGTCGTTCGACTTCACGCCTTGAACAGCGTGACACCTTCTTTCCTGGCGGCGGCCATCAGCGCCTGATCCAGCGTGGCCAGCGGTGCGTCGCAACGTTGCGCGAGCTCGAGGTAGGTCGCGTCATACACCGTGAGCGACCGCCGCCGCGCGAGATCGAGTACGGACGCCTCGCGCGGGAGATCGTCGACCGTAAATGGCAGCAGCGCCAGGTCGGCCAGAAAGGC
>JANOKE010000261.1:0-2411 GCA_031419135.1 Gemmatimonadaceae bacterium | reverse complement strand
CCGGCGGGCACGTCGGCCGGCAAGCGTTTTCGCGTGGCGGGGCAGGGAGTCGACAAGGACGGACACAGAGGTGATCTGCTGGTTGAAGTCACCATCACCGTGCCCGAGACGCTCTCCGAAGCGCAGGAGAAGGCGATGCGTGAGTTTGCCGAAGCCGGTGGAATGAAATACTGATGCACCACGCGCGACGCGCCCTCATGGGCCTCATGATGGTGTCGGGCACGGTGCCGTTCACGATCGATGCGCAACACACGCCAATCGGCGCCATGGCCACGCGAACGGACGCATCGCTCACGTATGCGGAGAACGATGCGTGGCATCTCGAACAGTGCATCGCTGGTATCACCTACGGCGCTCCGCTCAAGTGGGCGCTGTCGTACGGCGGCGGATTGCTGCACGAGTCCAATACCGGACCTGATGTGTGCGCGCTGGCAGTGGCAAAGATCGGAATCGGCGGCGCACAGGGCAGTATTGGCGCCGGCACGAGTTTCGCGCCGTGGGGCACCGGCGTGATGATCACGGGAAATCTGTTGCGTACGTTCGGTGCGCCACTCAAGGCCACACCTCGTCGCACGTACGTGGGTGCGTCACTCCACCTGTGGCCCGTGCTGGCGCTGGGCGGCGAGATCGGATACTACGTGCGACTCGGCGACCCGCCTGGCGCCTCGACTGTCGGCAAGCGTCTCGTCGCGTGGTCTGCCGGGTTCGGGTTTTGACGTGGACGCGCGCGACGTGACCGTCAGCACAACCGTGCGCCCATCGGTGTGGCGCTCACAAGCCGCGCAGGTATCGCTCGGGCTTGCCCTGGGGCTCGCTGTGGGCATGCTGCTCGCGCAGGAGTTCGTTCCGTCCAACATTGCGACGCGTGTTGTGGCACTGCTCGAGCCCATTGGCACCGCGTGGATCAACGCCGTGCGCATGACGGTGATTCCACTTGTCGTGCCGTTGCTGATCATCGGCGTGGCCGGCGGCGATGATACGCGACATACCGGTGCGGTGGGCGCACGCGCGTTCGCGTGGTTCCTCGCCCTGCTCGTGGTGTGTGCAGTATTTTCTGCACTGGTGTCGCCGTGGCTCTTTCAGTGGCTCAACCTCGATCCCGACGCCACCACGCGCCTGCGCGAGTCGGCCAGGATTGATCTGCCGCCGGCCGACGCGCTGACGCTTCGCAGTTGGGTGTTGAGTTTGATTCCGCTCAATCCCGTGCGGGCGGCGGCCGACGGGGCGCTGTTGCCAATGGTGTTATTCACACTGTTGTATGCGTTTGCACTGGGACGCATCTCCGCACAGGCGCGCGCCACGCAGGTGGCCTTCTTTCGCGGAATGGCCGATGCCATGCTGGTGGTCGTGCGATGGATTCTCAATATCGGCTGGCTGGGTATCTTCGCGCTCGCCGTGGCCTTGGGACACAAGCTCGGAGCGTCGGCCATCGGGGCCATCGGTTTCTACGTGGCGGTGCTCATCGGGCTGCACGTCCTGGCCACCATCGGACTGTACGTGCTGGTTGGTGTCACCGGTCGCGCGCCATTGGCGCTGTTTGCGCGCGCCCTGCTGCCTGGACAGGTGGTGGGATTTGGGTCGCGCAGTTCGTTGGCGGCACTGCCCGCAATGGTGAAAGGGGCGACCGATGTACTGAAGCTGCCAACCACGGCGACGGGATTCGTGCTGCCGCTTGGCGTGTCGGTGTTCAAGCTCACCAGCGCCTTGTACTGGGTGGTTGGCGCACTGTTCATCGCAAAGTTGTACGGCATCGTCCTGCCGTTCTCGTCCATCGCGCTCGTTGCCGCGTCGTCGGTGGTGCTGAGTTTCAGCACACCGGGAATTCCCAGCGGCGGCATGCTGTTGCAGGCGCCACTCTATACAGCCATCGGGCTGCCCGTGGAAGGCATCGGGATCATGATCGCACTGGATACGATCCCCGACATGTTCAAAACGCTGCTGAATGTGACGGCGGATATGACGGTGGCGGTCTTGACAGAGTAGGCAGTAGGCAGTCGGAAGTCGGCAGTACTTGGAACTGAGTACTGAGTACTTTAACTCAGTACTCAGTACTACTCGGTACGCAGTAAAGGTACTACCTACTCAGTTGAAGTACTGAGTACTCAGTTGAAGTACTGAGTACTCAGTAAGGCCTACTACCGACTACCTACTTCCTACTTCCTACTCTCGATGACTCCCCCACCAAGTACGATTTCTCCATCGTATACGACCACCGATTGGCCCGGCGAGATCGCCGCCACGGGCTCCTCCAGCGCAAACTCGATTTCGTCCGCCTCGACGCGAACGACCGTCGCCGCTGCGGCTCGCGCCCGACTGCGCACCTGAACCTGAACGCTCGCGCCAACCATGGGCGACGCGGCCAACCAGTTGATCTCGCGGGCCTCAACGCCGCGACCCAACAGCGCTTCCCG
>JANOKE010000260.1:0-3271 GCA_031419135.1 Gemmatimonadaceae bacterium | reverse complement strand
GGTGAGTTCGTGCCAACGGATGCACGAGGCGAGAGGCCAAGGCCCACCCCGTTCTGCACACAGGCGGAAGCTATGCAATTCTTTCGTGTCATCGGCGCCCTCGCAGTTGCTCTTCTATTGGTGACTGCCAACCAAGCCCGCGCGCAGGGTGCGGTCGGAACCATCAACGGCAGGGTAGTCGACTCCACCTCACAGGCACCCATCGCCAGCGCGTCGGTCACCATCGTCGGTACGACGCGTGGCACGCTGACCCGGCCCGACGGCAGCTTCGCACTGTCAAACGTGCCGGCCGGATCGGCTACTGTGCGGGTGTCGCGCATTGGGTACGCGGCGGTGAACAAGACGGCCACCATTACTGCGGGTGGTGCTGTCACGCTCAATTACGAGCTGAGGCCGATTGCCGCGTTCCTGTCCGAGATCGTCACAACGGGCTACGGCTCGCAGCGTCGTGAGCAGATCACCGGTTCGGTGGCCACGGTCAAGGGCGATGACGCCGACGTTGGCGTCATGCCAAACGTGAACGGCATGCTGGCTGGCCGAGTTCCGGGTATCACGGTAACGCAGCAAACCGGTGAACCGGGCGCGGGTTCGGAAGTCCGCATCCGCGGCGGCACTTCCATCAGCGCCAGCAGTGAGCCGCTGTATGTTATCGACGGCCTGCCGATCAGCAACGAGGCAACAGAACCCGGCGGCATCGGCTTGGGTGGTTCGCCATCGCTGCCGCGCAGCCCGCTCAACCTGCTCAACCCGGCCGACATCGCCAGCATCACCGTCCTCAAGGACGCGTCGGCGACCGCGATTTACGGCAGCCGCGGGGCCAACGGCGTCGTGCTCATTGAGACGAAGAAGGGCGCGCAGGGTTCGGGCACGATGGAGTACGAAGGGTATACGGCCTTCTCGTCGATTGCCCGTCCGCTCGAGGTGCTCAACGGGAACGAGTACCGCGCCTTCGTCCAGCAGCAGGTGACTGCCGGCAAACTCGAAGCGAGCCGCCTGGCAAACCTCGGAACCGCAAACACCGACTGGCAGAGTGCCGTATCGCAATCGAGCATCACGCAAAACCACAACCTCGCGTTTTCGGGCGGTACAGCGGACACCCGCTATCGCGCCTCACTCAATTACATGGACAACCGTGGCGTTATTAAGGGCAACGGTTTTCAGCGAATCCAGGCACGCCTCAACGCCAGTACCGCGGCGCTCGATGGCAAGCTACTGCTCGGCTTTAACCTGAACGCGTCGCAGGTCCTCAACAAGTACATCCCGTTCGAGTCGACCGGTGGTTTCGAGGGCGGCGTGTTCAACAACATGGTGTCGTTCAATCCCACGCGCCCGATCTTCAGCACTGCCACGGGCGGCAATCCGTACTACGAAATCGGGACCGGGCGTCAGGGGTCTCGCAACCCGGTGGCGCTCATCAACCAAGTGGAAGACAACGCCACCACCAATAGAACGCTCGGCAACATCACTACGTCCTATACGTTTTTCGCGCCGCTCACGGGCTCGGTGAACGTTGGCTTCGACAAGACCGGCAGCGATCGCAACCACTACTTCCCGGCCATCAGCCCGTCGGGCGCCGAGTACAACGGTCTGGCCGCGATCGACAACCGCAACACCTCGGCTGCGACCATCCAGACGCTGCTGACGTACAAGCCGAATCTCGGACAGAACAACGAGTTCGAGATCGTCGGCGGCTACGAGTACGCCGACTACGTGTCCAACGGATTTGGCGCGCAGGGTCGCAATTTCCTGACCGACGCCTTCCTGTACCACAACCTCTCCGCCGGCGCGACGCTCAACCCACCGTACTCGTACGCGACGAGCAGCACCTTGGCGTCGTTCTTCTCGCGTGCCAACTACAGCTTCAAGAACCGCTACTTCCTGACCGGTGTCATCCGCCGCGACGGTTCCTCGAAGTTCGGTAAGGACAACAAGTGGTCGGTGTTCCCGGCCGTGTCGGCCTCGTGGCGCCTGAGCGACGAGGGCTTCATGAAGAACATGGGCTTCTTCAACGACCTCCGCGTCCGCGCCGGCTACGGCCTCCAGGGCAACCAGGCCGTGAGTCCGTATGCGTCGCTGACTCTGCTGGGTGCCGATGGCAACGCCCGCTATGTGTTCGGCAACACGGTCTACACCGGTGTGGTGCCCACGCAGAACCCGAATCCCGAACTCAAGTGGGAGCAGACGGCCCAGAGCTCGGTGGCCCTCGACTACGCGATCCACGACAGCAAGTACACCGGCACGCTCGAGTTCTACAACAAGAACACGAAGGACCTGCTGTTGCAGGTGGACGTGCCGCAGCCGGCCGTGGTCTCGACGCAGCTGCAGAACATCGGCTCCGTGAAGAACAAGGGTTTCGAGGCCAGCATCGACGCGAACATCATCCGCCAGACGAGCAAGACTTTCTCGGCGGGCGTCGTGCTCTCGGTTGATCGCAACGAAGTCGTCAGCCTCGGTCGCCAGAAATTCATCATCACCGGCGGTGTCAGCGGCCAGGGTCAGTCCGGGCAGAACTCGCAGCGGCTCATCCCGGGCCAGCCGATCGGCACGTTCTGGGGACCGGAATTCGTCGGCGTGAGCGCCGCCGGCAAACAGGAGTTCAACAAGTACACCGTCGTCCGAGATGCCAACGGCAACGAAACCAGCCGGACGCTGAACGGCAAGACGACCGCTCCCGGCAGCGACGACAACGTGATTCTCGGCAGCGCAAATCCGAAGTTCTCGGCCGGTGTGCGCAGCTCGGGCTCATGGGGCAACTTCGACTTCAGCACCCTGATCCGGTCGGACGTGGGTCAAAAGGTGTTCAACAACACGGCTCTGGTCTACGGCACGAAGTCCAATGTGTTGCAGAACCTCAACTTCCTCCGGTCTGCCATAAACGATGGCGTGGCCATCGGGGAACCGGCCATCTTCTCTTCACGTTATGTTGAGAGTGGATCGTTCCTGCGCGTGGCCAACGTCACCGTCGGCTACAACTTCACGTTGAAGGGCCTGTCGTCCAAGGGACAGAAAATGCGGGTCTATCTTTCGGGCGACAACCTGCTGATGTTCACAGACTACAAGGGTTACGATCCCGAAGTGCACGCCGCCGCCGGTCTCGCGGTTCGCGGGATCGATTATCTCGCGTATCCGCGTGCTCGTGCGTTCACCACCGGCGTCCGGATCGGATTCTGATGCAAACCGAATTCACGAGTTCACCCAAACCCACCATGAGGCATTCTCCAGTGAAGATGCGCACTTACAAAGCGGGCTTCGCTACGCTCCTCCTGGCAGC
>JANOKE010000259.1:0-1123 GCA_031419135.1 Gemmatimonadaceae bacterium | reverse complement strand
GCTTCGAATTGCTGCGCCACGACGTGACGTTTCCCTTGTACGTCGAGGTCGACCAGATATTCAATCTCGCCTGCCCCGCCTCGCCAGTGCACTATCAGCGCGATCCGGTGCAGACCACAAAAACCAGCGTGCACGGCGCGTTCAACATGCTTGGCCTGGCCAAGCGAGTTGGCGCGAGAATTCTGCAGGCGTCTACATCGGAGGTGTACGGAGACCCCAAGGAGCACCCGCAAACCGAGGAATACTGGGGCAACGTCAACCCGGTGGGTATCCGCAGCTGCTACGACGAGGGAAAACGCTGCGCAGAAACGTTGTTCTTCGACTACTACCGCCAGCACCGGATGCGCATCAAGGTGGCGCGCATTTTCAACACGTACGGTCCGCGCATGCACCCGAATGACGGCCGTGTGGTCTCCAATTTCGTGGTGCAGGCACTGCTCGGCCACGACATCACCATTTTCGGAGACGGTCAGCAGTCGCGCTCCTTCTGTTTTGTGAGCGACCTGGTTGATGGGCTGGTTCGGCTGATGAATTCCGCCGACGATGTGACCGGTCCGATCAATCTCGGGAATCCTGCCGAGTTCACGATGCGAGAGCTGGCGGAGTTAGTGGTCGAACTAACCGGCTCGCGGTCGCAGGTGGTGTTCCGTCCGCTACCGGCCGACGATCCCCGGCAACGGCAGCCGAACATCACGAAGGCGCGAACGATTCTGGGGTGGGAGCCAACGGTCGCGCTGCGCGACGGGCTGGTGCAGACGGTTGTGTACTTTGATGCGATGCTGAAGGCGAACGGTGGGGTGGTACCGACATTCTAGGAGCACGCGCGCGCGGGTGCCGTGCGCGCGTGGAGTTCCCAAGTTGAAACCCGGCGGGGCGCTGAGCGCATCGCCGTCGACCCCAGCACTGCCCAGCGTTCCCTGAGATCGGATATGAAGTCTGAACGAGGCACGGTTAGCGACGATTCGCGAGTTGTCCAGCGACTGCTTCCGTTTGTCAAGCCATATCGATGGCCCATGACCATCGCGTTCGCGAGTCTGCTCGCAGCCGGCGGGTGCGGCCTCGCGCTGCCGCAGTTGTTGCGCCTGTTGATCGACGCGGCACTCGTGCAACACGACGGGCCGCG
>JANOKE010000258.1:0-6205 GCA_031419135.1 Gemmatimonadaceae bacterium | reverse complement strand
AAAAAAGATAAAAAGGGTAAAAAGAAAGAGGTTGCAGCAACTCCGACACCGGCGACAACCAACGGCAAAGCTCCGCTCACGGCTAAAGAAGACCCGAATTTAATCGGCAAGCGCAAAATTAACGGCGGCTCGGATAAGTTTTTCGGCTGGCTCGGAGGCTCGAAAGAAAAGGAAATTGCTATCGGCAGACAGGCTTCAATGGAAGTCGAACAGCAAGCGCGGGTGATGAACGCCAGGGCCATGGAATTGCAATCGCTGCGGGCCACCACGATTGGTGCACAACTGGCCCCGTTGGCCGCTGAATTGTCAGCGCGCGCGGCCACCATGAGCGCGGACGCGCTCGGATTTACGGGCATCAGCGGTCAGTCACTGGGCGGACTCGCGCCGATGGCGCCCGGCCTGTCGTTTACCACAAACGGCGGTTCGTTCCGCACCCAGGCACCGGCGCCGTGGATGCAGAGTGATCCCGCCGATTCGCTCTACCGTGAAGCGCGCAAGGCATTGTCGAATGATTCCTATCGACGCGCCGCCGAGTTGTTCAAACGCATTCGCGATCAGCATCCCAAGTCGACTTACACTCCCGATGCATCGTACTGGGAAGCGTTCGCCCTGCAGCGCATTGGCGGGAAAACCGATCTGATGGCCGCCTTGGAGGCGCTCGAAATGCAGATGGAACGCTTTCCGCGTGCGTCTACACGGGGTGATGCCGCAACACTGCGAACGCGCGTGGAAGGGCAGTTGGCACGACTGGGCGACCAGAATGCCATTGCGAGCCTGGCTGACAAGGCGCGCAATGCCACCAGCGACGGATGTCCGCGCGAGCAGGATGACGAACGCATCGACGCGCTGAACGCGCTCGCGCAAATGGACGCCGAGCAGTCGCTGCCGACTCTCCGCAAGGTGCTGGCGCGCCGTGAGCCATGCACACAACGGTTGCGGCGTCAGGCCGTGTGGCTGATTGCATCGCGCAAGCAGGCCGAAGCGGCGGCCATTCTCCTGAACGTCGCCAAAACCGATCCGGACAAGGACGTGCGCGAACAGGCCGTGTTCTGGATGGCCAACGTGCCAACCGACGAAGCGACTACCATGCTCATCGATCTGGCCAGAAAAAGCGATGATCTCGACTTGCAGAAGCGTGCCGTGTATGCGCTGTCGCGTTCGAAGTCGCCGCGCGCCGCCGCCACGCTGCGCGAGATCGCGCTCGACGCGAAGGCCGAGGTGGAACTGCGCGGTGACGCGTTGAACTGGTACATGTCCGGCCCGGGACGCACGTCCGAAGACGCCATGAGTTTCCTCACGGACGTGTATGGTCGGGCCGATGACCTGCGCTTCAAGCAGCGTGTATTGCAAACGATCGCCTCGCGCCGCACCGACATCTCGCGCGCATTTCTGGTGGACGTCGCACAGAACACGAAAGAGTCGATGGAAATTCGCCGCAGCGCGATCTGGTCGTTGCAGGGTTCCGGCGTCTCGAACGCCGACATGGGGCGGATCTACGACAGCGGGACCGACGTGGAGGTTCGCAAGCAGGTGATCGGTGTGTTGGCGGGACTCAAAGACAATGGCGGTCTCGACAAGCTGCTTGATATCGCCCGCAACGAAAAAAATACCGAGCTGCGCAAGCAAGCGGTCAATTCCCTCACGCGCATCAAGGATCCGCGCGCGATGGCGTTGCTGCAGGAGATCATCAACCGATGAACCGAACGCGCGGGTTCTCAAGGCCGCGCGTCGCCGCGATGCACCGACTGGCAGTGTGCGCGATGATGGTGGGGCTGGTCGGGGCGGGCACCGCAACCACCCTCACGGCCCAGCGGGGTCTCGCGTCGAGAATTGAGGCGGTGAAGACGGGACGCGTGCGCCTTGCATTCGGGGCGCGTGAGGGCGTGTGTGGCAACGGCATGAGCTGGTTCCGCACCCACAACGGCAGCTATACCGGCTCCATCAACGGCAACTGGAGCGGGTCGCGTGATGTCGATGCAACCTGCGAGCGAGGACCGGTGCGACTGGTGGTGGTGCGCGAAGGCGGCGAGACCGTCGAGCTGCGCACGTATGTGGGTGGCCAATGGAAAGCGGATACGGGGGTCACCGATCTGGGCAATGTGTCCGCGACCGAGGCAGGCGCGTGGCTGCTGCACCTGGCCGAAGCAGGGCCGGTAAAGCCAGCTCGGTCGGCGATCACGGCCGCCACCATTACCGATTCACTCGAGGCGTCGGCAACGCTGTTACGCATTGCGAAAGACGAGAAACGACCCAGCGAAGTGCGCGCCAACGCCCTGAACTGGCTGGGTGAGGTCGTGGGCGACAAGCTGTCGCAAACACTCGACTCGATTGCCTACGAGCCAGGTGATCGGGAAGTACGACGGCAGGCGATCTACGCGCTGTCGCGGCGACCGACCGAAGAAGCCGTGCCCGCGCTGCTCAAGATGGCGGAGTCGCTGCCCGACAGAGAGCTGCGAAAGACCGCCGTGTTCTGGCTGGTGCAGAGCAAAGATCCACGGGCAGTTGCGTGGGTGGAGAAGAGGTTGGGACGGTAATGAGGGCTATCGCCCCGAAACATCCTGCCGAGCGCCGTTCAATTCCAACGTCCACTCAATCGGCAAACTCGAGTTGAGCGAATCGCGCACGGAGCAATACTTCGTGACCGCCAACTCGATCGCCCGTTCGGCGTGCGCTCGATCGATATCGGCGCCAACCACTTTGAAATCCAACTGAATCTTCGTCAGCCGTCCGGGTGTCCCGGCGTAACGCTCACCGACCACATCGATCGACAGGGCGTGGATCGGTGTCCGGCGCTTGGCGAGAATGTCCACCACATCAATGCCCGTGCAAGACGCCAGCGCACACAGCAGGGTGTCCACGGGTGACGGGCCGGTCACTCCGGTGGAGTCCATACGGATGGACGGACTGCCCGACGTACGCGCACCGTCGAAGCGATGCGCGCCAGCCCACGCCACATGCACGCGGGCCGGCGGTTTTCCCACCACGGGCATCGCGGTGGTGTCCTGCAGCTTCAGTTCACTCTCCAGCTCATGACTCACGGTTGGTCTCCCTTGCGAATCGGTGCGCGCACCGCGTTGCCCCATTCCGTCCACGACCCGTCATAATTGCGCACGTTGGGATAGCCCATCAGGTAGGTCAGCACGAACCACGTGTGTGATGAGCGTTCTCCGATGCGGCAGTAGGTGACGACATCGTTGGTGACGGCGAGCCCCGCTTCACCCTCGTAAATCGCGCGCAGCTCGGCGATCGGCTTGAACGAACCGTCGGCCGCAGCGGCGCGTCCCCACGGTATGCTGCGGGCACCGGGAATGTGCCCGCCGCGCAACGTGCCTTCCTGCGGATAGTCGGGCATGTGCAGCTTCTCGCCCGTGTATTCCTGCGGCGACCGCACGTCAATCATCGGTTGCCCGGCCTGCTGATGCTCGCGCGTGTCGGCGTAAAATGCGCGAATGGCCGCATCAATACGCGGTGGCGCGACGTACCCGCTGGGCGGGAACGACGGAATGTCTTCGGTGGTGATGCGGTGCTCGGCCAGCCACTTCGCCCGCCCGCCATCCAGTATGACCGCGTTCTCAAAACCAAACAGTCGAAACACCCAGAACGCGTACGTGGCCCACCAATTGCTCTTGTCGCCGTACAGCACGACCGTGGTCGACTCATCGATACCAAGGGAACGCAGCAACTGCTGAAACGCCTCCTGATCGACGTAGTCGCGTTCGACGGCGTCATTCAGGTCCACGTGCCAGTCGAGCTTCTGCGCGCCAGGAATATGTTCGACACCATAAAGCAACACGTCTTCGTTGCACTCGAGCAGCCGGAGCGCGGGGTCGTGCCGATGGGCATTCAGCCAGTCGGTGGAGACGAGGCGCTGGGGATGCGCATAGCCCTTGGCCACGATGATGGGGTCGGGGAGCCCCGGAATAGCGGACTGTGTCATCCATTGACGGTAGCGCCTTGGCAAGGGTTTCGCGATACGTTCCTCGTATGACAATGGCCGTTCTGGATCCGGTTGCGTCGGCCGACGCGCTTCGCCTCTCCGGCGCGGTGATCGTGTACCGTCTGTTCGACGTGGGATACGCCATCGACCTGGCCCGTGCCCTGGAACTGCTTGCCGCCAGCGCCCCGGAGCAGGTGCGGCCTGTGCGGGGTGAAGCGCAGGCGCTCCAGATCCTCAATCCTCCCGTCACGGTGATTCTCGGGACCGAGGCTCTGGATATCGATGGCCGACCCCAGACTACGGAAATCTCGGCACGTATCTTCGATTTCGGCGTACTGTCGCTGCGCCTGCGGGTGTCGATGCCGGACGCCCTGCACTGGCCGGCGTTCACGCGATTCGGACTGGCGGTTGACGAACACGAGGCCATCAGCGCGATGGTGGATACGCACGTGCGCCTTCTACGCGACCGAATCGCAAGTGCCGTCGAACGCCCGCTGCTGGCGGCGGTTCGCGAGGACTACACGGTCTTTCGCGTCACACGAGCCGAGCATACCGACGGCACGCCGGCCCGCGCCGACACGATCGGCGCGCTGGATGTGGTCCCGCTCCTGCTGGGCGAATCACGTCCCTTGAGCGCGGAAGCACGGCGCGAGCTGCTGCCGCATCGATTCTCCTACTACGGGGATGACATTGCGATCCTGACGTGGGAGCGTGCCCTCATCGTCGAGCCGGGCGATCACGACACGGATGTGCAGTATCTGTTGGAGTTCGCGAACGCCCAGTTGCTGGAATTGCGATACTACGATGCCACCCTCGATGGCGAGTTGCCGCAGCTGTATGACGCGATTGCAAAAGCGCGACGAAAGTGGGCAATTTTTCCGGGGCGTCGGTTCGCGACGTTGTTGTCGCGCCTGCAAACGGTGGTCGCCGACACGACGGAAGTGGTCGAACATGCGGAGAACGCCCTCAAGCTCACTGACGATGTGTACCTGGCACGCGTGTATTCCGCCGCGCTGGAGATCTTTCGCGGTCGGGCGTGGCGTGCCGGCATCGACCGGAAGCTGACTATCCTGCGGGAGACGTACGCGATGCTCAACGCTGAAGCGCAGTCGGCCCGCAGCGAGACACTGGAAATCGCCATCGTGGTGCTGATCGTGGCGGAAATCCTGCTGGCGCTGGTGCGAGGGCGCTGAGATCTGCGAATCGACCCCGCGGCAGTCAGTCTGCCGCGGGGTCGTTCACCTTCATGTAGATCGCGATGGCCTCGGAGCTGCGCAGCTTCCGGACCCCCTCCACGAAATCCTCAGGATGCTCCACCACACCCCGGCGCGCGAGCTCCTCGGCCACCGCGATCAAGTGCCTTGGCCATACATACCGCGCGAACTGAAAGAAGTTCCGGCGCGCGTTCGGGGTCTCGGCCATGAAGCGCGCGAGTGTCCGACCACCCTTGATCGTGTTGCAGCCTCGACAGGCGGTCACTACGTTGCCAGCAGACCCATCACCGCCGCGCATCTTCGGCTGGATATGGTCTATGCTGAGATCGTCCGGTTCGAAGCGCTCGCCGCAATACACGCAGCGGAAGCCGTCTCGGGCGAAGATTTCAGCGCGTGTCACGTGCCTTGCTCCCCGATACTCTTTCTTCCCATGGTGGACGTTCCAGATCGCGCCCGTCGAATGTTGCTCGACAAGGTCACGCGCTTCTTCGATTCCGAGGAAAGCGCCACCACCTCGCACGACGTCCCGCCCCGACTCACGCCCAAAGCCCTCGAGAGCCTGCGCATGTCACGTTCCCGTGAACGGATTCTGACGAATCTTGAAGAGATGTATCGTGAAGCCTTCGAACGCGCCAAAGCGACCGAAGATCCGGCGCAGATGGCCTCGCTGGATTTCGCCTATCGACGCGAACAGCTGTACTTCGAGATCTTGCTGGATGTGCGTGACGCCGTGGAAAAAAAATAGGCTCTTCCGGGAAATGTGTGGGAAAAACCGGCGCAATCCGAGGGGTCCGGTAGCCGGATGGGGTGGACGCCGCAGGGTTGAACAACAATCGCGTCATCCAACGTCGCTGCTACGGCATGCGCGATGAGAATGATCTCCATCTCAAATCCTCACGTACACGCTCCCGCCCCCCCCCCCGGCTCTCAAAACCCGTACAATTACCCGCCCGAAATCCCGACGAGCCTGAATACACACGTCTTACCGCAGCGGACGCAGGGTACGCAGGGGGGATCGCGTCGCGGTTATGGCGGAGCACCGCGCGGACACACG
>JANOKE010000257.1:0-4703 GCA_031419135.1 Gemmatimonadaceae bacterium | reverse complement strand
TCGAGGATGATTGCGTGACTGATCGGCGTCCATACCCCCTTCACTTTCCACGACAGCGCATCGGGTCGCGAGTACGTCTCGACCGCGTGAAAGAACAAACTGTTGATCGTTCCGGGCGCTGGACGCGGACCCCCGTTCGCATAACGCGTGGGCGACGGAATACCCGCGAGGGTGTCGTTCAGTGCGGGATTTGGCGTGGCGACGAATGACATCGCATTCTCCTGCGAGGGCGGGGCGGCCGGAGGGATGTCCGATGCCGATGCACCCAAATTGGCGGCCCAGGCCGCTGGGCGCGAGTGGGACCCGGAGGCAAGAGGGGTGGGCCAATGGGGTGAGGGCAGGAGGGAGTGAGCAAATAAAGGGGTGAGGGTAGAGCGGTGAGGAGCGAGGGCAGAGCCTCTACCCTCACCGCTCACCGCTCTTCCCTCACCCCTTTAATTGCTCACTCCTCCTGCCTCACTCCTCTTGCATCAATGCTAGCCGCCGCGCTTGACCGGCAGGGCAATGCGTACCGGCGCCCCCTTGAGCGACAGGCCCTTGTAGCTCACGATCGCCTGCACAATCACCGAATCTATCGCCGCCGTGGGTGGAAACAGGGCCGCGCGAATGCGCACACTTCGTCCCGCCACTCCGGACACATCAGTCGTATCCAATACCGAGGCCCGACCACCGTCGTCTACCAAATACACCGATTTGGTGGTGTCATTGCTGACGTTTGCGGGCGACAACACCTCGAATCGCACCGGCCATCCATTCACGGCAGAGGTTACAGTCGGCGAGTCGATGTGCCGCACGACCATAGTGAGCGCGGCCGAACGATTGGCATTGGCACCGCTTCGACCGGTGTCGGCCAAGGTAGTGGTGAATAGCGTTGGCGCCGGCTGACCGGTACGATCGGCTGAATCGGGACGTGTAGTGACCACGATTATCTTGAGAATCTGCAGCGTGGTTCCAACACGCGCCGCGAGACGGGCATCGGCGGTGGACGCCCTGAGTGCGCGCACGATGCCTGAGATTGAATCGACCGCGAGCGCGCTATCGCGCGCAAAGTCAACGTACAGATAGCGCACGGTTGCGTCGGCGATAACGTCACCCTGCAGATTGCGAACCGTGGCCTTGACTGGCGTTACGATACCGTCAACATTGCGCAGCGAATCACCGATCACGACCGACGGCGACGGCAGCGCAGTGAGCTCGATGGCCGTGGGTACGTCGGGAGCGGAGCCGATCTGGGCGCAACCGGATAGCAGGCCAAAGGTCAGCGCCACACCGGTTGATCGGGCGTTCTGCCGCACCCTCACGCCAACCGCTCGGCCAGCAGCGTGGCCAGATTCACGTACGCCTGACTCGCCGCATCGGCCGGATTGCGCAGCACAACCGGCTGACCCGAGGCGAAGGCATCGGCCGCGGCCCGCGTGCGCGGAATCGGCTGCTCAAACACGAGATGTTTGGGCAGATGTTCACGCACATAATGCGTGACACGTTCGGTGGCCGGATTGCCTGCTTCGTACATCGTGAGCAGAATGCCTTCCAGCGTGAGCTCCTGGTTTTCCGCGACCATATCCTGTATGGCGCGCAGAATCTGTGGCGTGGTTTGCAGCGCCAGTGGCTCGCACTGCAACGGCACCACCACATGTTGACTGGCGGCGAGCACGCGCCTGGTGATCGAGCCCAGTCCGGGAGGTGTATCTACCACCACGATGTGACAACGTTCCCGGGCGATGGCGAGCAACTCCGCCAGCACGGTGGTTTCGCCGATGCGACGCTGGAAGGCCGAATGATCGGCGGTTTCGCTGACACTGCCGGCGAGAATCACACGCAGCCATGGCACTGCGGTAGGCAGAATCACTTCACGCAGCGACCGCTCTCCGCGCACGTAGTCATCGAATCCCACCGTGGGATGACCGCGACGCAGTCCTACACCAAAGCGCACAGCGCCCTGTGGATCGGCATCAACCAACAGCGTTTTCAGACCGCGCCGCGCAAACGCGGCCGCCAGGTTTACCGCCGTTGTTGTTTTTCCGACTCCGCCTTTCTGGCTGACGATCGAGAGCACGCGACCCACGTCAGCTCACCTGGTCGTCCAACGAGGTGTCTGCGGATACGTCCGACGCACCGTCGACCGGCTCGATTCCCTTCAGCCCGTCCAGCGTTTGCCGGGCATGCGCGCGAAAGCGAACCGTGGCCGCGTTATCGTCGCTGCTGTTGCGCAGATACGCCTCGAGGTGCAACCCGGCATGCGCTGTGTCGCCGCGCTTGAGCAGCAGAAACGCGAGACCGTAGTGCGCGCCGGCCAGATCGGGGGCCAGTTCCAGCGCCCGCCGATAGGTGCGAATGGCCTCCTCCGGCTGTCGCGTTTTTGAAAACGCGATGGCGATGTTTTGCAACACGCGCACATCGTCAGGCCGTTCGCGCAGCGCGAGCCGGTATGATGTCAGCGCGTTCGCGAAGTCGCCGCGCGACTCAAGTTCGAGCGCTTCGGCCAGGAAGTCCATGGGGCGTCTTTCGCGCCCAGACGTGCCACCCATCAGGCGGCGCCACCAAGTCATGCGCTCTCGGCGGATCGGAGTTGGTGAAGGAGAGAACGCTCGTCGGATCGCGCAAAGCTATCTGGCGGGCGCTCGCCCAACAAGTCACCACGACTCGTCTTTTCGACAGCGCGCAAGCCGGTGACAATCAGGTGTCAGGAGAATGCCGCTGGCCGTATTGCCCCGGAGTGGATACACTCTCACACGTCGTGAACGCACCAACGCTCAAGGAGGGAACGTGCCGGAACGCTCCAACTATGCACCCGATCCGTCCAAGGGGGTGTTGCTTGTCGATTGGCCGCTCTTCGGGGAACTCTCGCGCGCGCTCGCACTCAAGGTTGCGCGGGTCTATCAGCCCGAAATGGTAGTCGGTATCGCCACGGCGGGCGTGGTACCCGGCGCTGCGGTCGCGGCAATTCTCGATCTCCCCTTCCACTCAATCTTGGTGTCGCGGCGCTACAGCGCTGACACGATTCGCGACACGCCCGCGGTGTTCGGAGCCGCCCCCAGCGACGTGCGCAACAAACGCGTCCTGGTAGTTGACGAGACGTGCAATTCGGGCGCCACCATGCGGCTTGCCATCGGGGCACTGGTGAACGCCGGGGCACGGGAAGTCCGTTCCGCAGTGAGCTTCAGCACCGGCTCCTACATACCCGACTTCCACGCCCTCGCCACCCAAAGCGCCATCGTGTTGCCCTGGGATCGGGAAATTCTGGTGGGCGACGAACTCAAGCCGAATCCGAGGTATGTAGGTCTGATTTCTGGACAGGCGGATGGGGGGGCATTCTAAGACGGGAGAAGGGAGACATAAGACGGGAGACGTCCCGCTGGCCGGGATCGCATACTCCGGCTGGACGTCTCCCGTCTCCCGTCTCCCGTCTCCCGTCTTAATTCCCCGTCCCCTCCGCCCGCAAAAATCCTAAGCGCTCACCGCCGCACGGTCGTACGGGATGCCGCGGCCCATGGCCTCGTGCACGTAGCCCAGCACGTCGAGAGAACCCAGCAGGAAGCGGCAGCGGGAGTCGCTGGACGCTCGGCATTGTACTTCCAGCACCGCAATTGGGGCGTTCGCCAAACGACCAAAAAAGCCCGCGAACACGCCCGTCGATACGTGGCATCCTCCGCCCAACCCCTCGGCCTCCACCCAGTCGTCCGTATCGATGGCGATCACGGCGTCGCTCAACGAGGTGAATTGGAGCTGGCCCCATCCGAATTCGGCAAAAAAGGTGCCCGTCAACACGGTGAAATGCGCGTCGTCCAGCGACTCGGGCACCGTCTCACCCCGTTCGGCAAGCCACGAGGAGAACGAGTCGTACAATGCCTGACCGGCGTGATACCCGGCGTCGCGAACGGCATCGACGGGCACGGCCGATACCGGCGATGCCACCGCCTTACGAAGCGCGGTGAAAAAGTCGACGGGGACCGCGACCGTGCGGGTGCGGAGGAATGGGAGCGTCGAAGTCAAAGGAGTTACTCGCCGGGGTGAGCGATGGCCGTGCCTGTTGCGGTGGTTACCGTGGGTACGACGCTCGCTACCTGTCGCGGTCACGTCAAGCGGGGAAGTTGTCGCTTTTTGTGACGGACCCGACCATTCATGGCACGCCCACCCGTCGGCGGAGCTCGGCTTCGTCAACCACTTCGATCCCGAGCTCGACCGCCTTTTCCAGCTTGCTCCCTGCGTCGTCGCCCGCCACCACAAAGGTCGTTTTTCTGGACACGCTGCTGGTGATGCGTCCGCCGGCCTGTTCCACCATCGCGGTGGCGTCGCCGCGTGATAGGCCGGGAAGCGAGCCCGTGATCACCACGGTGGCGCCCGAAAGCGGGCCGTCGGCGGTCACGGCCTTTGGTTCGTTGAAGTTGAGACCGCGCTCGCCCAATCGCTCAATCAGCGCGCGCGAGGTGCTGTCGGCGAAGTAGTCGGCCACCGACTGAACAATGGTGTCGCCGATGCCGCGCACCGCACCCAGTTGCTCTGCAGTGGCGGAGACGAGGCCATCCATGTTGCCAAACGTCCGCGCCAGCAACTGCGCTGCTTGCGCGCCAACGTGTCGAATGCCGAGTCCGAACAGCAATCGCGACAACGGTTGCTGTTTCGACAATGCGATGGCCGACACGAGATTTTCGGCGCTCTTCCGGGCGAATCGCTCGAGTTCCGAAAGCTGATCCACCGTGATG
>JANOKE010000256.1:0-17131 GCA_031419135.1 Gemmatimonadaceae bacterium | reverse complement strand
CCACGGGCTATCGCGGCAAGCTGTGGACCATGCGGCAGTTCGCCGGCTTTGGCACGGCGCGCGAAACCAACCAGCGCTACAAGTTCCAGCACTCGCAGGGCCAGACGGGGTTGTCGGTCGCATTCGATTTTCCAACGCTCATGGGCTACGATTCCGATCACGCGCGATCGGAAGGCGAAGTGGGAAAGTGCGGCGTGGCCATCTCGTCGCTGGCCGACATGGAGACGCTGTTCGAGGGGATACCACTCGACAAGGTGTCGACGTCCATGACGATCAATGGGCCGGCAATCATTCTGCTGTGCTTCTACATTGCCGCAGCGGAAAAGCAGGGAGTCGACGCCACCAAACTCCAGGGTACGGTGCAGAACGACATCCTGAAGGAGTACATGGCGCAACATGCCTGGTGCTTCCCGATCGAACCGGCGTTGCGTCTGATTGCCGATGGCTTTGCCTGGTGCGCACAGCACGCGCCACATTGGAATACCATTTCCATTTCGGGCTACCACATTCGCGAGGCCGGATCTACCGCGGCCCAGGAACTGGCGTTCACGCTGGCCGATGGATTTACCTATGTGGAGCGCGGCATCGCGCGCGGGCTCAATGTCGACGACTTCGCACCGCGCTTGTCGTTCTTCTGGGATATTCACAACGATTTCTTCGAGGAGATCGCCAAGCTGCGCGCCGCGCGACGCATCTGGGCGCGTCATCTCAAGGATCGGTACGGCGCGAAGAACCCACGTTCGTGGATGATGCGGTTCCACTCGCAAACCGCCGGGGTGACGCTCACGGCGCAACAACCGATGAACAACGTGGTGCGCGTCGCGTATCAGGGTCTTGCCGCCGTGCTGGGCGGCACGCAGTCGCTGCACACGAATTCGATGGACGAAACGCTGTCGCTGCCTACCGAGAGCGCCGTGCAGGTCGCGCTTCGCACGCAGCAGGTCCTCGCTTTCGAGACCGGTGTGCCCAATGTGTTGGATCCGTTGGGCGGCTCGTACTACGTCGAAGCCCTCACCGACCGACTCGAAACCGAGGCGGAGGCGTTGTTCACGCAGATCGACGAGATCGGCGGCGTGGTGAAGGGGCTCGAAGAAGGCTGGTTCCAAAAAAAGATCGCCGAGAGTGCCGCTCGGCAGCAGTGGGAAATCGAGCAGCACCGCAAACTGGTGGTTGGCGTCAACGAGTTCGTGACCGACGAGCCCGAGTTGGGCATCCCGATCCTCCGTATCGGCGCGGAGGCCGATCGGGAACAGCGCGAGCGGCTCGCCGCGGTGCGTGCATCACGCGACAGTGCGCTCGTTGCGGCGCGACTGGACGCGCTGCGCAATGCGGCCCGCGGCGAGGCCAACGTAGTGCCGTTCATCCTCGACTGCGCGCGTGCGTACTGCACCCTCTACGAGATCCGTGCCGCGCTTGAGGATGTGTTTGGCGCGTACCGAGAGCCGGTGTTTTTCTGAGTCCAGCCAAGACGGTCGCTCCGTGGTGGCAGACCCACTTCGATGCGCGGTACCTGCACGAATACGAACCGTTGTTCGGTCTCGTGCAGGACCGCCGCGAAGTGTCGCGTCTGGTGAACCTGCTTGCATTGCCGACGGGTTCCCGCGTGCTCGACTGTCCGTGTGGCCAAGGCCGCCACGCACACCTGCTTGCCGAAACCGGTTTTCAGGTGGACGGGCTGGACTACTCGCGCACCTTGCTGGCCGCGGCTCGGAAACGCGGGACGTCGCGTGCGCTGCGATACACGCAGGGTGACATGCGCACCTTGCCGTCGAAATGGACGAAGCGCTTCGACGCGGTGGTGAACCTGTTCACCTCGTTCGGGTTCTTCGATAGCCCCGGTGACGACCTTTGCGTGCTGCGGGAGTTTGCCCGGGTGCTCAAACCGGGCGGCGTGCTCATCTGGCACGGCGGCAGCCGCGACGGCGTGATGGCCAAGTTTCTTCATCGGGATTGGTGGAGCACCGCCGACGGTACCATGTTTGGCCAGGAACGCACGTTTGACCCGCTCAGCGGGTTTCTCGAAATCACGTCGACCTGGCGCGGCGCTGGTGGTGAGGGCGAACGCACGCACCGCATTCGCCTGTACACGGCCTCCGAATTGGCCGCCCGACTGTGCGAGGTGGGTCTCGTCGTCGAACAGGCGTTCGACGCGTGGACCGATCGACCTCTCCATCGCCGAGCCGGTGAGATGCTCCTTGTCGCCCGACGCGAGGGATAGCGCGTTGGTATCTTTCCGATTCCCCCCGAGCGGACTTCGATGACTCGACCCATTCGTGTGCTTGTCGCCAAACCCGGCCTCGATGGCCATGACCGCGGCGCGAAAGTGGTCGCGGCCGCGCTGCGCGATGCTGGGATGGAGGTGATCTATACCGGGCTGCACCAGACACCGGAAATGATCGCCACCGCCGCCATTCAGGAGGATGTCGACGTGGTCGGACTGTCCATCCTCAGCGGCGCGCACATGACGCTGTTTCCGCGCGTGTACGACCTGCTGGCCGAAGCGGGTCGTGACGACATCTTGCTCACGGGCGGCGGCATTATCCCGAAGGAGGACATGGAGGCCTTGCAGACACGAGGCATCGCGCGACTGTTCGGTCCCGGCACCAGCACACAGGATCTCGTGGAGTACATACGCGAGTGGTTCGCGGCACGCGAGCAGCAGGACGCATGAGCGGTCGGCTGCGACAGCTCGCTGATGACGTTCGCGCGCTGGAAGCGCGCCTCCGGGAAGGCGGTGGGCGAGACAAGATTGAGAAGCAGCACAAACAGGGGAAACTCACCGCGCGCGAGCGCGTGGAGCGTCTGCGCGATCCGGACTCGCCGTTCCTGGAGATCGGCCTGCTCGTGGCATACGATCAGTATGACGGACAAGCCCCGGCCGCCGGCGTGATCACGGGTGTGATCGTCGTCGACGAGCGCGAAGTGGTGGTCGTGGCCAATGACGCCACGGTCAAGGCCGGCTCGTGGTGGCCAGAAACCATCAAGAAGATTCTGCGCGCGCAGGAAGTCGCCATGCGCTGCCGCATCCCGATCGTCTACCTGGTCGACTCAGCCGGCGTGAATCTGCCGTATCAAGGTGGCGTGTTTCCTGGACAGTTCGGAGCGGCACGCATTTTCTACTACAACTCCATCATGCGCCGGTATCTGCGCATTCCGCAGTTCGCCGCGGTGATGGGGCAGTGTGTGGCCGGCGGCGCCTACTTGCCCGCGTTGAGCGATGTGATTCTCATGGTCAAGGGGACGTCGTTCATGGGACTTGGCGGCCCCAATCTGGTGAAGGGTGCGACGGGGCAAACGGTGGACGGCGAGACGCTGGGCGGTGCCGTGACGCACACCGAGATTTCGGCGGTCGCGCACTACGCACTTGATGACGACGAGGCGTGCATTGCCAAGCTGCGCGATCTGGTGGGCCGACTGCCTCGTCCCCGTACCCATGACGCACCAACGCCTCGGCCACCCGCCGAGCCACCGCAGTCGCTGTATGAGTTGTTGCCGACCGATCATCGCATGTCGTACGATATGCGCGCCCTGCTACGCACCATTCTCGACGACGGGGCGCTGGACGAGTTTCAGCCCAATCTCGCCAGGGAGATGATCTGCGGCGACGCGCGCATCGAGGGCATGCCCGTCGGCGTCATCGCCAATAAACGCGGCCTGGTGAAGGGTCGTCCAGGCGAACGGCCTCGCTTTGGCGGTATCATTTATGCCGAAAGTGCCGAAAAGGTTGCGTTCTTCATTGAGCGATGCGACCGCCAAGGGTTGCCGCTGTTATTCGTGCAGGACGTGTCCGGATTCATGGTGGGTCCCGACGCCGAGCACGAAGGCATCATTCGCGCGGGCGCGCGTTTCGTGGAAGCCATGGCGTGCGCTCGCGTTCCGAAGATTGTGCTCACCGTGAATCACGCGAGCGGTGCCGGGTACTACGCAATGGCCGGGCAGGGCTTTGACCCCGACTTCCTGTTCACCTGGCCAACGGGACGGATGGCGGTGATGGAGGGTGAGGCGGCCATTCAGGCCGTGCACGGACCGTCCATCGACGCCGCGCGCAAAGCGGGCACGTCACCGGCAGCCGACGTGACAGCATCCGTGGACGCAATGCGCGCCGACTATGAGCACCAGCTCGACGCGCGCTACGCCGCGGCGCGGGGATTTGCCGACGCCATTCTCTATCCCGAAGACACGCGCCCCATGCTCGCGCTCGCCCTGCGTGCATCGTCGCACAATGCGGGACCACATCTGGGCGCCTTTGTGCTGCCCCACATGCCGACGTTCGGCGCGCCGGATTCCGGCACGGAGAGGTCATGAGTGACGCATCGCGTATTGTGCGCGTGGCGAGCGGTCAGGGATTCTGGGGAGACTGGCTGGAAGCACCGCGCCGACAGGTGGACGGCGGACCAGTCGACTACCTGATGCTGGATTACCTCGCTGAAGTCACTATGTCGATCCTTCAGAAGCAGCGCGAGCGCGATCCGCGTATGGGCTACGCGCGCGACTTCGTCGGCGCCATGGAAAGCGTGTTCCCGGCAGTGGCCGAGCGTGGCGTCAAGGTGATCGCCAATGCCGGCGGGGTGAACCCTTCCGCATGTGCCGACGCGGTGCTCGTCGCGGCGAGCGCACAGGGCGTGCGCGGTCGTATTCGCATCGGTGTGGTAAGCGGCGACGACATCCTCGACCGCATCGACGACTTGCTCGCGGCTGGTCATCCCTTGGCCAATATGGACACGGGTGAGCCACTCAGCAGCATTCGCGATCGAGTGCTCTCGGCCAACGCCTACATCGGCTCGACGCCAATCGTCGAGGCACTCGAGCAGGGGGCGAATGTCGTCATCACGGGACGGAGCACCGACACCGCGCTCACCATGGCGCCGCTGCGTCACGAGTTCAAATGGGCGGCCGACGACTGGAATCGACTCGCGGCAGGCATCATTGCCGGCCACATCCTCGAGTGTGGCGCGCAGAGCTCGGGTGGCAACTGCCTCCACGAGTGGCGCACGATTCCCGATCTTGCCAACGTCGGCTATCCGATTGCCGAAGCATCGGCAGACGGATCATTTGTGATCACGAAACACCCGGGCACAGGCGGTCGCGTCTCGGTGCCAGGTGTGACCGAGCAATTGGTGTACGAGATGGGTGACCCGAACGCGTACATCACGCCTGATGTCGTGGCCGATTTCACCAGCATTCGGGTTGCCGCCGATGGTGACAACCGTGTGCGCGTGCACGGGATCACCGGTGGTCCGCCAACGCCGTTTCTCAAGGTCTCCATCGCCTATCGCGCCGGATATAAGGCCGTGGGCTCACTGGTGTATGCATGGCCCGACGCGATGGAGAAAGCGCAGCTGGCCGATCGCGTACTGCGCGAGCGACTCGACAATCTGGGATTGCATTTCGACCAGGTGCTCACCGAGTTCGTTGGCGCGAACGCGACCCATGGCTCGTTGGCGGGAGACGGCCGTGATGCGCCCGAAGTGCAATTCCGCGTCGGCGTGCGTGGCAACGATCGCGCCGCCGTAGAGCGCTTCACGCGGGAGATCGTGCCGCTGGTGCTCAATGGCCCGCCCAGCGTGACCGGTTTTGCCGCCGGTCGCCCGAAGGTCGAGGAGATCGTGGCCTATTGGCCGGCGTTGCTCGACAAACGTGCCGTATCCACCGCCGTTCGCATCCTGGAGTAGACCCATGCACGTTCGAGTGGTGGACATTGCGCATGCGCGCAGCGGTGACAAAGGCGACACCGCCAACGTGGGGCTCATCGCGCTCAAGCCGGAGTGGTACCCCGTGATTCATCGCTACGTTACACGCGAGCGCGTTGCGCAGCATTTTGCGGGACAGCTCACTGGCGATGTGGTGCGCTTCGAACTGCCCAACCTCAACGCGCTCAATTTTCTGCTGCATGGCGCGTTGGACGGTGGCGGTACCTTTTCGCTAAAAACCGACGCGCAGGGCAAGGTGTTTTCGACCGCGCTGCTGCGCATGGTGCTCGACGTGCCCGACGTTGAGGCGGGGGCAGCCGGGTTGCCCGCCGCATGATGCTCCGGGTGCGCCTCCTGTTGCTGGTGGCTGGTGCCGCCGCATTCGGCGTCGCGATGCGCAGCGGGATGGAGTGGTTGCGGTGGGTCGGGATTGCGCTCGCCGCGTTGGCGCTGCTGTTACGCTTTGTGCCGAGACGGGAGAAGGAAGACGGGAGACGGTAGACATCGGGGCCGCGAATCCGGTCGACCGCATCCTGACGCCGGGACGTCTCCCTTCTTCCGTCTCCCGTCTCCCGTCTGAAAAGCGCTTACGTTCCCACATGCCTGTAACCCAGATCCCTGAACTCCTCGCCCCTGCTGGCAGCCTCGACGCGGTTCGCGCCGCAGTCGCGAATGGCGCCAATGCGGTGTATCTGGGCGCCTCAATGTACAATGCGCGCGACGAAGGAGCGCAGCTCACCCTGGATGAACTCGCGCAGGCCTGCGCGATCGCGCACGCGCACGGCGCGCGCATCTACCTCACGTTTAATGTGCTCATCAAGCCGGCCGAGCTGCATGACGCGCTGTCCTATCTGGGCGAATGCGTCGATCGCGGCATCGACGCCGCCATCGTGCAGGACCTGGGCGTTGTGCGGCTGATTCAGCAGCTCTATCCACAGCTCGAAATACATGGCAGCACGCAAATGACCGTGCACGACGCGGCAGGGGCGAGCGTCATGCAACGACTGGGCGTCGAGCGCGTGGTGCTGGCGAGGGAGAACACGCTCGCAGACATTCGGGCAATTCGCGAGGCGGTACCCGAACTGGGTCTCGAAACGTTCGTGCACGGCGCGTTGTGCATCGCGTACTCCGGTCAGTGCTTCATGTCAGGAATGATCTCCGAGCGCTCGGCCAATCGCGGGTCGTGCGCGCAGTCGTGCCGCAAGGACTACACCCTCACCGACGAAGCCACCGGCATCACTCTTGACAGCGGCTATCTGATTTCCGCCAAGGATCTGGCCGCGCACGATCACCTGGAAGAGATCGCAAAGCTCGGCGTAGGCTGCCTCAAGGTGGAAGGTCGCAAGAAGAAACCCGAATACGTCGCAACGGTGACCAAGGCGTATCGCGGTTGGCTCGACGCCTTGCAGCGCGGCGAAACCGGAACGACGCCATCGCCCGACGCCATCGAGCCGCTGGTCCAGATCTTCAGTCGCGGCAACACGGGCGGCATGTACGGCGGGCGTCAAGGGCGCGGCTACATCACGCGCACGCAGCCGGACAATCGTGGTATCACGCTTGGTACGGTCATCGGCCGTGAAGGCGGTGACCTCGTGGTCGACGTCTCGCGACCGCTCGCGATTGGTGACGGATTGGGTTTTGAACAACCGGACGAACGTACTGGGGCGACCGTTGGTGGGACGGTGAGCGTTGCGCGCACCGTGTCGGTACGTGACGGTGTGCATCAGCAGGTGATTTCAGTGCGCATGGCCACGCCCCAACAGCATGTGCCGCTGGGATGGCGCGTCGTGCGGACCAGCGATGTCACATTGCTGCGAACGGCACAGGCCTCGTACGCCGATGTTCCCATCCCTGATCGTGTGGGAGTGGCGCGCGTGGACGTTCGCGTGTTTGGTCAGGCTGGCGGTCCGCTCAAGGCGTCGTGGCTCACGGGCGACATCGAAGTGACCGTGCGCGGCAGCGTGCCCCTGGCGCCGGCCAGCAAGCGTGCACTCGACGTATCGCAACTGCGTGAACAGTTCGGTCGGCTGGGCGAAACGGCGTTCAAATTGGGGCAACTCGATATTTCCGGACTGGGTGACGGGTTGTTCCTGCCAGTGAGCGAACTCAATCGGTTGCGTCAGGAGGCGACGGCAAAACTTGACGAGCAGGTGGGCTGGGCACGCATGAGCGACGGGGCAGGGCGTGAACTGCGTATTCACGAAGTCGTTCAGCTCGCGACACCCACCGGTCGGCGCACGGCGCCAAACGTGACTGCGCTGCGCGCCATCGTGTACGATCTGGGCGATGCCCGCGAGGCAGCCGCTGGCGGCGCCACCGAAATCGTCCTCGATCCGTTCTTGCGGCATCCATCACCGCCGTTGGCACGCGTCACCGCTTTGCGCGACGAACTCGCCTCACAGGGCATTGGCCTTCGGTTGCGCACGCCCACCATCGTGCGCCCTGAGGAACGTCGACGCCTCGACAAGTGGCTGGCGCTCGATGTGCCATTGCTCTCTGGCCATCTCGGTCTCATTGCCGAACTCGGTGGCGCGGGCCGCGACGTGATCGCGGATTATGCAACCAATGTCTTCAATCAGCACACCGCCGCCCTGCTGTTTGAATTGGGCGCGCGTCGCCTCGTGACCTCCATCGAGCTCACCACAGACGAACTCGGTCAGGTGGTCGCCCCATGGCGTGGCGACGGCTTCGACGTGCTGGTGTACGGTCGCACCGAAGGCATGACGCTTGAACACTGCGTGCTGTCGGCGGCGTTCGATCGCAAGCCGGCCACCTGTCGCGACCTGTGCGTGCAGAAGCACCCCAACGTCGCGCTCACCGATCCCGCCGGATACACCTTTGCCGTGGCCACCGACTCGGCCTGCCGCAACCGGCTGCTGCATTCCCGGCCGATCGACGCGTCAGAGTACTTGCCCGCACTGTGGAACCACGGGATTCGCGGTTTCCAATTGGTGTTCAATGTGCCAGGCGATTCCGTGCAGGTTATCGTGCGTGCGTATCGCGCGGCGCTTGACGCGCTGCGTGACAAGCGCATGCCGGATCTTGGTGTGACACGTCGACTCCTCGATGGCGCGTTCACGCGCGGGCACTTTGCACGCGCCGTGTAGCCCAACCGGTCACGCAATTGCCTTCACAGCGTTTGCGAGTAGGCGTCGCGACAGCGCGCGTTGCAGTGCCACGCGCTGCAAGGATTCGATGACACCTGCGATTCCGCATCCATCGATCTTTCCATTGTCCGCGATCGACAAACGGCATCGTCGCTCACGTGATCCAACGGGTGGGCCGCACATCGACTTCGCCATTTTCTTCTGTCCGCTGTTTCCGCAGGGCCTTACATACGGTGGAGCGCGCTTCGTTCGGCACCCTGGAAGGCGCGCGCAGCACGCTGCGCGACCGCTTCGGCTACCCGGACTTCCGACCACCGCAGATTCGCGCGGTGCAGTCCGTGTTGTCCGGACGCGACGCGCTGATTGTCCTCCCCACCGGCGGCGGCAAGTCGCTGTGCTTTCAGGTGCCGGCCCTCATGCGTCGCGGCCTCACCATCGTGGTGTCGCCACTCATTTCATTGATGAAGGATCAGGTCGATACGCTGGTACGACGCGGCATCGCCGCCGCATTCATCAACAGCACGCTGAGCGCATCCGAGGTCGCCAATCGCATGGCGCAGGCCAGGGACGGCACGCTCAAGCTGCTGTACCTCGCTCCTGAGCGCATGGATGCCGGTCGCACGCTCCCCCGCCTGGCGGTGATCGGTGTGTCACTCCTCGCGGTCGATGAAGCGCATTGCATCAGTGAGTGGGGCCACGACTTCCGCCCCAGCTATCGCCGCATCGGCAGCATTCGAGAACGATTGGACGCTCCGCAAACCGTCGCCCTGACGGCCACGGCAACGCCCCAGGTGCGGCTCGATATCGTTCGCCAGCTGGCGCTGCAGGAGCCCGATATCGTCGTCGGTGGGTTCGACCGCACGAATCTCACGTATCATGTCGCGCCCACCCGCACGCAACAGGACAAGGACAAGGCCGCCGTACAGTGGCTGCGCGAGGCGCCTGGTCCCGCCATCGTGTACGCGCCCACGCGCAAGGCGGTCGAGCGCGTAACCGCAATCCTCGTGCGCGCGCGCATCCAGGTCGTCGCCTACCACGCCGGTCTCGATGATGCCGTGCGGCAGCAGGCGCAGAATGCGTTCATGAAGGAACGCGCGCGCGTGATCGTAGCCACGAGCGCATTCGGCATGGGCATTGACAAGGCCGACGTGCGTTTGGTGGTGCACCACGCCATGCCCGGATCGCTCGAGTCGTACTATCAGGAAGCCGGACGCGCCGGACGGGACGGGTTGCCAAGCAACTGCGTGCTGCTGCACAGCTATGCTGATCGCTTTACGCACGAGTTCTTTATAGCCAATGCCAATCCGGAGCGCGCGCTCGTCGAACAAACATGGAGAGTCATGCGCGCCAGTGCCGATCGGGAGCGATTTGTCGGCCTGTCGCTGGAAGACGTGGTGGAGCGGTTGCCCCCCAAGGCCGATGACCGCAAGGCCGGCGCTGCCCTTCGCGTGCTGGCCGCCGCGGGCGCGCTCACCGTCGAGCCGCCCTCCGCCGGACGCGTCTGGGTGCGACTGCTCGCCGCACCGGCCCGTATTGCCGAAGAGCTTGGTGGTGCCCGCGACGTCGATCGCGAGCTGCTGCGCGCGCTCTGGCGCGCCGTCGGCAAACGACTCGAATCCGGTACGTCCATTGATTTGGACGGCCTGCCCCCAGGTTTCGGCGGTGTCATGCGAGTCGTCCCTGTTCTGGAGCGACTCGAATCAGAACAATTCGTTGCCTGGGCGAGAACCGGGGGCGGCTTTCGTCTCGATTCCCGATCGACGGATCTCCAGTGGCTGCCGATTGACTGGACGGCACTCGAACGAAGACGCCAGTCCGATATGGGACGCCTTGAGGCGATCCAGCGTTATGCGCAAACACGCGCTTGCCGTCGCGCGTTCGTTCTGCGCTATTTCGGAGACCCCGATGCCCGGTCGCATTGTGATGCCTGCGATCGCTGCCTCGGAATTACGGCCGAAATGCCGGTGCGCGCGATGGCGCGCACCACTACGAAGCAGTCCCGCCCTCGACGTACCTGAATAACCACATGGACGACCGTCTCTACTTTTCCGAACAGCATGAAGCCGTGCGTGACATGGTCCGCGCGTTCGCCCGCGATCACGTCGCTCCCGTGGCAGCCCAGCACGATGCCGACTCGACGTTCCCCTGGGCCAATGTGAAACGCATGGGTGAGCTCGGACTCATGGGTGTGCCGTGGCCTGAAGACATTGGCGGCGCCGGATTCGATACACTCAGTTTCATGATCGCGCTCGAGGAACTCGGCAAAGTCGATGCGTCGCACTCACTCACGATCAGTGCGCACACAACGCTGGGCACGTCGCCGATTGTGAACTTCGGCACGAAAGCGCAAATCGAGCGATACGTGCCGCTGCTGGCCAGCGGCAAGGTTCTGGGCGGTTTTGGACTGACCGAAGAAAACGCAGGCAGCGATGCCGGTGGCACCCGCACCACCGCCGTGCGAAAGCATGGGCACTATGTGTTGAACGGCTCCAAGCGGTTCATCACGCATGCCGGCGTTGGCGAGATCTTCGTCGTCACTGCGGTCACCGATCCGTCTCAGGGAACGAAGGGGATTTCGTCCTTCATTCTCACGAAAGACACCTGCGATCTGGACGTGTGTCGCGCGCTCGGTGTCGGTCACGACGACTCGTTGACCAACATGGCCGGATTCACGTCGGGAAAGAGGGAAGACAAGCTTGGATGGCGCGCCTCGGATACACGCGAACTGCTGTTCGACAACGTCGAAGTACCGGCGGAAAACCTTTTGGGCACCGAAGGCATGGGCTTCGTCAATTTCATGCGAACCCTCGACGCCGGACGTATCGGCATTGCCGCCCTCTCGCTCGGCATCGCTCAGGGCGCATTTGACGAAGCACTGAAGTACGCCTCGGTCCGCAAGCAGTTCGGTGCCGCCATCGCGACGTTTCAGGGAATTCAGTTCCAGCTGTCCGACATGGCCACCGAGATCGAGGCCGGTCGACACCTCATGTATCACGCGGCCTGGCTCGCCCAGAACGGCAAGCCGTTTGGCAAGGAAGCGGCGATGGCCAAGCTGTTCTGCTCGGAGATGGCGATGCGAGCCACGATCAAGGCCATCCAGATTCACGGCGGGTATGGTTACACGAAGGACTATCCGGTGGAGCGGTTCATGCGCGACGCCAAGATCTGCGAAATCGGGGAAGGCACCAGCGAGATTCAGCGCCTTGTGATTGGCCGACATCTGCTCAAGGGATTGCTGGGCTGACCGCTGCCGGGTAATGTTTGGGGTCGGTCGGTTTTTCCGATTCGTGAAGTGTCGTTGTTTCGTAACCGTCGCATCAGGCGCCGGCGGCCCCGTGCGACTCGCGGGCCGTTTGCGCATCAGGCGGGGGCCGGACGAGGTCAGCGTACCGACGTCAGACGCCCGCCGATCGCCCCACCGCGCGTCACGCCGACGTGCATCGATCGCATACCGCCGCGATTCCCCGAGACGTGTGCCACCCGCCTGCCGAGCGCGCTGCGAGATTCGCAGTGCGCTGCGCGTGGGTCGAGCACCGCACCGGGCGCGTGTGGTATGAACGATCAGGCGCGCAGGGTGGGGGAGCCCGTGACGGGGTCCGTGCCGCTCACAATGGTGAATTGCCGGGCTGTTCTGTGGGATCACCGCGTACGTCGCGATCTGGGTCAAGCGGAGTCGCCGCCGCTCGGGTTCGCGGGCAGAAAACATGAAGCGTGAAATCCTGGTGAATGCGACGCCGCGCGAGACGCGGGTCGCAATCATTGAGGACGGTCTGTTGGTAGAACTGCTCGTCGATCGCCCCGACGCGCGCCGCATGGTTGGCGACGTGTATCTGGGAAAGGTCGAAGCCGTGCTGCCGGGCATTCAGGCCGCCTTCGTTAACATCGGTACCGAAAAATCTGCCTTCCTTCATGCCGCCGATGTGGTGGTCGATGACGCCGCCGATGTCTCTGACGACGAAGACGAGGACGACGACGCCGGCGAGGACTCTGGCGGAGGGGGCGGCGGAGGTGGCCGACGTGGCCGTCGGGAGGTCCGTCCCATTCAGGACTTGCTCAAGCGCGGGCAGGACATCCTCGTCCAGATCACCAAGGAACCTATCAGCACCAAGGGACCGCGCGTCACCGCGCAGGTGTCCCTGGCAGGGCGATTCCTGGTCTATATGCCGTTCGCGGCCAAGGTGGGCGTCAGCCGCAAGATCGACGAGCGCAGCGAGCGCCAACGACTGCGTCAGATGGTGCAGGAGATCCTGCCCGACGACGTGGGTGGCGTCATCGTGCGCACCGTGTCCGAAGACGCCAATCAGGACACGTTCAAGCGCGAACTCGACACCCTGATCAGTAATTGGACACGGATCAAGCGGAAGTCACAGTTTACGCGCGCACCCGCCTTGGTGCATCGTGAAACGAATGTCACGCGCGGTCTCGTGCGCGATTTGTTCAGTGCCAAGGTAGAAGGCGTCACGGTTGATTCAAAACAGGTGTTCAACGAGATCACAGAGTACCTCACCGGCATTGCACCGGAACTCGTGGAGCGCGTGAAACTGTACGAAGAGACCGTCCCGCTGTTCGATAAGGCGGGCATCGAAGTCGAGTTGCGGGACATCTTCAAGCGACGCTGCGAACTGCCGAGTGGTGGATATCTGATCATCGAACCCACCGAAGCGCTGGTGTCGATCGATGTCAATTCGGGGCGGTACACCGGTAAGCGGGATCCCGAAAAGACGATTCTCAAAACCAACACTGAAGCGGCCAGAGAAATCGCACGGCAGCTCCGGCTGCGGGATGTCGGCGGCATCATCGTGTGCGACTTCATCGACATGGAAACCCAGTCGAATCGTGACCGGGTGCTGCAGGATCTGCGCGGGCATCTCGGGCGTGACCGGGCCAGAACGCGGGCCTTTGCCGTCAGTGACCTGGGCCTGATCGAGATGACCCGACAGCGGGTTCGACAGAGTCATTGGCAGAGCATGACCGATTCATGTCCAACCTGCACCGGAACGGGCCGCGTTTTCACCCCCGAAGCAATCGTTCGTCGCACGGAACGCGCGGTGCGACGCATGGCCGCTGAAGGACGGAAAGAGCCGGTCACCCTGAGATTTCACCCCGAAGTCGCGCTCCACGTGCTCGAACAGGAGCACGACTTCGTCAAGCGCCTGGAAAAGCTGGCCGGATTCGCGATCGAATTGCGGGATGATCCTCTCCTCAAGCCCGACGAGATCAAACTGGTGATGAAAGGCGCCCAGCGGGACGTCACCCAGCAATACGCATTAGCATAGTCGGCAGTAGGAAGTCGGCAGTAGGAAGTACTGTGAACTGAGTACAGAGTACTTCAAAAAAGTACTGAGTACTCAAACGTACTGAGTACTGAGTGATGTACTGAGTACTCAGTTTTCCGTACTTCCGACTGCCGACTTCCTACTTCCTACTCTTGTCCTCTTGTCTTCTAACGTCAAGCGGTATATGCTTCTAGGCTACGTTTCACACGCCTTATACTCGATCGAACCATGAGCTACGCAATTATCCGCACCGGCGGCAAACAATTTCGTGCCGAGCCGGGCAAGTCTCTTCGAATTCCCTCGTTGCTGGGTGACGCGGGGACGGCGGTCGAATTTAACGAGGTGCTTCTCGGATATGGAACGTCGGTGCGCACGGGGATTCCGACGCTCAGTGGCGCCAAAGTGACCGGTGAAATCGTCAAGCAGGGTCTCGACGACAAGGTCATCGTGTTCAAGTTCAAGCGCCGGAAAAACTACGCCCGCAAGCAGGGTCACCGGCAAAAGTTCACGGAAGTTCGCATCAACGACATCACCCTCGGCTGACTTCCTCCTGGAGTTATAGCAATGGCACATAAAAAAGGCGTCGGCTCATCGCGCAACGGTCGCGATTCGAATCCGAAGTTTCGCGGCATCAAGAAGTACGGCGGTGAGTTCGTCACGGCGGGGAACATCATTCTCCGGCAGTGCGGCACCAAGTGGCATCCTGGCAACAACGTGGGGATTGGCACCGACTATACCATCTACTCACTCGTCGACGGCGTGGTGCAGTTTCAACACAAGAACAAGCGTCGCTTCAAGGTGAGCGTGCTGCCCGTCGAGTACGTTGAGGTGTCCGTTCCGGCGTAGCCTCGGGTACTCGCAGTCGATCGGGCCCTCGCTTCGGCGAGGGCCTTTTTCGTCGAGAAGGTATCCGAACGGAACTCGGCGGGCGAGCCTGCCGTACGGGACTCGCGGGATACAATTCACGTCAGGACTCACGACTCTCTGTCGTAGGAGCAGCATCATGGCCATATGGGACAAAGTCAAAGAGGGCATCGACAAGGCGGGAAAAGCCGCGCAGGATGTCTTCGACGAAGGGAAACTCCGAATCGATTCCTATCGCGCCCGAGAGTTGGCCGACAAGGCCGCCGAGGCGTTGGGGTACGCGGTTTTTCGGGCGTGGGAGAGCAGCGCGGAGTTGGATTCGGATGCGCGAGAACGATTGGCAGGTGCGCTGCGCGCTCGTGATGGGGAGGCAAGAACACTGGAAAACGAGCTCGCCGAGGCGAGGGCAAATGGCGGTTCGGACGCGCCAGTCGAGAGTGCGCCGCCGCCAACCCCGCCGCCAACCCCGCCGCCAACCCCACCGGCAAGTTCGCCGGATGCCACCGCCAGCGCTTAACGAGCCAACGCCGCCCGCAACAAGCCGGGAATATCCGTACACAACGCGTCCACGCCCATCGCAATCAGTTCACGGGCGTGGACGTCGTCGTTTTCGGTCCAGGCAATCACCCGGGTGCCCAACGCGTGCGCCGCGTCTACCAGCTCGGCGTCGATGAGATGCGCTTGCTGCCACAACGCCTGCGGTCGCGCCGCTCCAATAAACCCGACCAGACTGAGTGGATAGCTCGCGCTGAGCAATCCCACCGAGAGCGTTGGCCGCTTGGCACGCACGGCCATCGGAATGCGGTGATCGAAGGCATGCACTGCCACGTGAGATCTCGGGTGTCGGTCAAGGCAGTCAAGCAAGGGGCCCTCGATTCCGGTCGACTTCACCTCGACATACACCACGGCGCGCGAGCCAATCAGCTCAAGCACGTCGTCCAGCGGTGGCAGTGTGACGCCGCCGGCCAACGGTAGCACAAGCGCCTCGGCGGCCATGAGGTTGGCAATGGGCGTCAACATGTTCGTACCGTCACGGTTTACGCGAATCGCCGGATCGTGATGGACCACCACCACGCCATCTTTGGTGGTGTGTACGTCGAGTTCAATGCCATCAGCCCCTTGATCGAGCGCGATCTGGAACGCCGCCAAGGTATTTTCAAGGGCCTCGCGCGGCGCGCCGCGATGGGCGATGATCTCAGGGATGCGGATCACGCGATATTCACCGGGGAGAGGCGTTTGAGGGTTTCAGAGGACGGGCAGTCACCCACTGGCTGGACCAAAATCCGTCCGGGTGGACCCTGTCGTCAACTCCCTGTTTTGGGGTTGCCCTTAACGCTGCCGCAACCGCATCGTCCAACCGGCCGAAGCGTATGAGCGAGGCCGAGCGGGAGGACGATGCGGCGCTTGATCGTGCGCTGATCGAACGGTGGAAAGCGGGGGATGAGCGGGCCGCCACGAGTATTGTGGAACGGCACGCTCCGGCCTTGGCCAGATTCGCCATTCGGTTGGGTATGCGCGATGAGGCGGATGAGGTGGTGCAGGACACGTTTATTCGCGCCTTCGGTGGCCTGGAGTCGTTTCGTTCGGACAGTTCGCTGCGCACGTGGTTGTTTACGATCGAACGACGCCTGGTGATTGATCGGCGACGGGCGTCAGCCCGCCGCAGCAAGGATGTCGAGGTGGAAGATGGACACGCGGCGAGCGGCTACGATGCGCTCGATGCGATGGTGGCAGATGAAACATCCCGTCGAATGGCCACGGCCATCGTCGGGCTGACACGGATGCAGCGTGACGTCTTCACACTGCGAGTGCAGGAAGGGCGCAGCTACAAGGAGATTGCCGAAGTACTGGACACCTCCGAAGGTGCGGCGCGGGTGCACTATCACAACGCGATGCGAGCTGTGAAGGAGTATGTCGATGATGCGTGATTGCGGGAACGCCGAGATGCGGGATCTGCTCCCCGACCTGCTGCATGCGGGGCTCGCGCCGGTGACGCGCGCCGAGGTCGAGCGGCATGTCGCCACGTGCGACGACTGCGCGGCGGAGCTGAGGCTGCTGCGGCGGGCGCAGGCGTCGATGGCGCTCGTTCCCGCGGTGGACGTGTCGCGCCTCGTCGCCGCACTGCCGCGGGTGGGCGCACGCCGCCGGTCGTCGCGATTCACCGGCTGGCGGGCGGCCGCGGGCATTGCGGCGG
>JANOKE010000255.1:0-9065 GCA_031419135.1 Gemmatimonadaceae bacterium | reverse complement strand
GAAATACGTCATCGAACTTCCAAACACGACCACTTAGTCCACTCTCCATGATCACCGTCAATATCCACGAAGCCAAGACGCAGCTGTCCAAGCTGGTCGATCAGGCGGTCAAGGGCGAAGCGTTTGTGATCGCCAAGGCTGGCAAGCCGTTGGTGAAAGTCGCCGGGTTGGATGCGCCGGATGCGCCACAGCGTCTGGGCTTTCTGGACGGCGAGATCGTCGTGCTCAGGGACTTCGATCGCATGGGCGAAGCGGAGATTGCCGCGTTGTTCGGTGTGGGCGAGTGAAGCTGCTGCTCGACACGCAGGTCGTGCTGTGGGCGGCTGGCAATTCCAAGCGGCTTACGGCCAGCGCGCGCAAGCTGCGGAACGAGCGCAGGCGCTCTGCGAAGGTATCACGCTGGTAACGGGCGACGCGTTGCTGGCGACCTATCCCGGACCAATTCGAAAAATTTGATACCGTCGCCAGCGTCGCGGGCATGGCGTAGATGGCGCCCTGATCGTGGATGGCAACACTTCGACCTCGAGCGGCGCGCCTACTACGTGGGTATCGCGGGCGATCCGGATGCGTTTCTGCGGCGCTATTCGCGCCAGATCACGTTCGACGAAGCCCAGTTATTGCCCGAATTGTTCGCGGCGCTTCGAGTGGCCATCGACGATCACCGCCACGCGTGGTGAAACACCCGCGCGGCTACCTCCGCGACACGGGCTGCTGCACGCGCTTCTGCGCATCCCGGATCTCCGTGCGCTCCTCAGTCACCCACATGTGGGCGCGTCGTGGGAAGCCATAAACGCACGGGTGGGGATCGTCATCACCAATGATTTTGTCCCTCGTCGCCACCACGACAACCTTATGGGCCTGCCCATGGCGTGGTTGTAGCGACTGGACCAGGCGAAGCTCGACTTGACGCTGCGAGGGATGCGCGCGTTGAGCACACGATCCGCAGCCCTGCAGATTGACGGTGGCCATGTTCCGTATGTCCTCGGCGATGGGAGTCCGATGCGCATGAGGCGAAGATGCGTTCGGTCGCCGACATGTTCGTCACCGTATTCACTTGCTTATGCGAACGGATCCTCGATGTCCAGCTCCGGGAAGAGCGCGAAATCACGATCGCGCGTCAGGAGCGTGTCCACGCCGTGAGCGACACAGATCGCTGCAACGCGCGCGTCGTGAACTACGCGACCGCGCACCCGTGGGCGCTGCACAAAGACCGCCAATACAGAGGCGAATCCTTCTGTTTCGCCGATGAGGCGAAGTGCAGGTGCGGCGAACCAGCCGTCGATCTGGGCCCACGCTTGCTCGGGCGTGCTCGCTGCCTGATTCCAGATGCGGGGGTTCGTGACAACACTGAAGAACTCGTAGACGCATGGCCAGGGGATGGCCCACGGATCGCTGCCGCCTGCAAGCGCTCGCAGGCGATCGAGCGCGACGCCATGCTCGCTGACTTCTCGACGATGGGCGTAGACAAGCACGTTGGTGTCCACCGCCATCATGGTCGGCCACCGTAGATCTCGTCACGCAGATCGGCCCACGACATGGCCTCCAGCGGATTCGCCTCTCGCTCATTTCCCACGCTGAGGTCGGGAAGCTCGTACGGCGTCGGTGCGTGCTTGTCGGCGAGCACCCGCCGAATGCCTTCCTCGACCACAGCGCGTAGACGCTGTCCCGATCGCTGGGCGTGGCGTTTGGCTCTCGCGAGCTGGCCCGCTGCCGCCAGCTGCTGCTGCGACGTGCGTCCGTGCAACGGTGGCACCTCTGGGTTGCGGTCAGTTTAATATATGTTATACTATAGACGTGCGGTGGTCTTGACTTTGAGGTCAGTAAGTCAGAAACCCCTTTCGCTCACGGAGCCCACCATGGTGCAGACCATTACGCTCAAGAAGATCGGCGGCTCGGTTGGCGCGATCCTGCCGAAGGATATGCTTGACCGGCAGCACCTCCAGGCGGACGATCAGGTCTTTGTCGTCGAGGTCCCGCAGGGCATTCTGTTGACGGCCGTGGACCCCGCGACGACGGAAGCCTTGGCCGCGTACGCGGTCTTGGCCAAGGAGAACCGGGCCGCGATGGCCGCGCTGGCGAAGCTGTAACGCATGGAGCCGCGCTGGCTCACCCGACAGATCGTCGACCTGATCCACAATAGTCAGCGGCAAGACCATGGTGGGAACGTCGGCGTCCTGAACGAAGGGAGCGTCGAATCGGCGATTGCCCGTGCGCGGAATCGCTTTGTGTACGAGCAGGCGTCGCTCTTCGAATGCGCGGCCGCGTACGTGTTCGGACTCGCCAGGAATCACGGATATCAGGACGCCAACAAGCGGACCGCGTATATGGCCGGCATCACCTTTCTGTACGTGCATGGCTGGCACGTGCAGGCACCCGACGACGAGAAGATTTTGCTGATGCTCGATGTGGCGCAAGACGCGCGATCGGAGTTGGACATCGCGGCGTGGCTTGAGCGACTTGCGACTGCCCGAACATAGATCGTCGCGCCCGCGCCGACGCTCCTTCTGCGGCCCGATCAGCGCCGCGAACGCAACTCAGTCCTGACGTCCGCTCAACTGAATCGCGTTGAACAGGAACTTGAACGTGCCGTGGGGCTGCGCGCGCTGCAGGATTTCCGGCCCGAACAACAACACGCGACCCTTACCGATTTTCGCTTCCACGGCCGCAGCGCCGTTCTCCAGATAGCTCTGTCCCCAGGCCCAGCCACTGTGCAACGGCGTCTTGTTGTCGAACCAGGCAATCCGCGTCACACCGGCCGCGGCGGCCTGCGGCCCCAGCGCGAACGCCGGACTGTCGTCAAAGAACATATCCACGCGTTCCGTGACACCTTGCGCAAAGGGATTACTCACATCAACCGTTGCCGTGAGCAACGAGCCGGGCACATAGAACTTGGTACGCGGCAGCGGCGCGCCGTTCTCCATCAGCTTGTTCTCGATGGGGAGTTTGAATGCTGCGGCCAAGTTCGCCGCCGACGAACCAATGGCGATGATCGTGCCGCCATTCTCCACGAACTCGCGAAGTTTGGGGATCGTGCGGTCGGGCGTGATCCGACCAGGCTGGCCCGCAAACTCGGACGGGAGATTCGCCGGCATGGCTTCGGCCAGTCCACCACCGCCACCACCGCGCCCACCGCGCTCACCCGGAATCGCGCCTGCGGGAAACACCAACACGTCGTAACTGGCGTTGAGCGCGCCGGCGTCGAGTGCTGGTGCGTACACACGGTTGAATGGAAACTCATATTGCTCGAGAATCCACCGCGTCCATCCCGACGTCATCGAGCCCCCGTACACATCCCACAGGCCAACGCGCGCCGCGTTGAGCAGGCGCGCATCCCTGGGGGCCGACGTTCGCACGCCTTCGAAGCTCACACCCAGCGACGTCGCGACGGAGGCGAGTTTCGCGCGGGTGGAACTGCGAGCCTTGATGAGCAACGAACCCGCCGGATACTCGTGACCGTTGGCCAAAAGCGCCGATGACAGGCGCGACACAGTCTCACCGGCGGCGATCAATTGATTCGCTGCGCGAAAGCTGTCGTTGGTGCGGTTCGAGATCACAAATGCCGACACGCCATTTGCCGCGATCACCGTACCGGCAGGCGGCTTGGCGTTCCATTCAGTTACCGACTCAAATGGCCCGGTGAATGCGTCAAGAATGCGATCAAATTCCACGCCCATCTGAAACGCCAGCGTCCAGCCGGCGTTGTCGTACGGCGCCGTTGGTGGCGACCCGGGGTACGGGAAGACATCGGGGTGCCGCTGCGGTTCGAACATGTCAATCACGTGCGGGCGAAACGCCTGCGCAGCCGGCACGACATACGAACCGGCAGGATAGCTTTTGCCGGCCACCGTGAACTCGCGGGTGGCGCGTTGCACGGTGATGCCAGTTTCCAGCAGGGCATTGATGAACTTCACCGCCGTGGGGAAGTCGCGTTGATTGGCCGACACAATAAAGCCGCGCGGATCACGCAATTCCGGCGCGCGGATTTTCGCCCAGATGTCGGTGTCGCTCGTGGGCGCCGTACCGGCGCGACCGCCAGCTCCGGCACCGCCAGCGGTGACCGCGCCGCCCGATGTGAAGATGGGTTGTCCCGTCACTTCGGAAATGCGACGCGGATTGGCTGTCCATGTGTCGCGCTTGCCGCGCTCGATGGAGGTCTTTCCCATCGCGTAGAAGTTGTACAACGTGTTTTCGCGCAATCGCGAGGCATAGTCGAGTACGGCGCGGTTGAGCGACACCGAATAGTCCACCGACTGACGCAGGTGCCATTCCTGCGGCGCGATGGGCATGGCCAGGTCGCCACCGGGCACCTGTCGTGCGGCGACGAACGGAATGCGCATGGGTGTAGGGCTGCCGATCATCTCGGTGAGCACCGCAATCGTATTGTGAAACGTCGCGGTGTTGCGCAGGCCGCCGTTCCACCAGCCGTCGTACGGACCGCCCGAGCGCATCGTCGCGCCAGGCTTGTTCTCCACCACTAATCGGGTGTGCATCGCCGCACCCAGCGACTGAAGCCCGAGGATCAATGCCGGATGCAGATTGAAATTGTACGGATCGCGCAACGGCGGCGAGTACACCACCGTGCCGGCGGGTCCACTTTGATGATGATTGTACAGCAGCTGGGGATACCACTCGCGGAACATCACGCGATTCATATTCTCGGTTTCCACCTGCGTGCTGGCAAAGAAGTCGCGGTTGTTGTCGTGTCCAATATACTTCTGATACAGCCGCGGAAGGTTCGCGATACTGCGCGCCGTTGGCACGGTGTTTCGCATGTACCAGTTGGCCACCAGTTCGTTGCCATCGGGGTTGGCGTGGACAAACAGGATCACGCAGTCGTCGAGGAAGCGCATCGTCTCTTCATCGGTTCGACTCACCATTTGATAGACCATTTCACCCAACTGCTGCGCACCCAGTGTTTCGGTGGCATGCAGGCCACCGTCAATCCACACCACGGTGCGCCCTTCCTTGGCGAGCCCACGAGCCTGCTCGTCAGTCAGCCCCTCGGCGTGCGCAAGGCGCGATGAGATTTCCTTGAGCCGAGCCAGTCGCCGGTGGTTGTCCGGCGACGTGACGATGGCCATCAAATGCGGACGTCCCTCGGCCGTCTTGCCGATCTCGACCACTTTCAGGCGATCCGATTCCTTCTCGAGCGTGTGCCAGTAGCCGGAAAGCTGGGTGTAGTTGGCAAGGAAGTAGTCGTCACCAAAGTTTGCGCCGAGCGCTTCTTTGGGGGTGGTGACGCGTGGCTGTGCCGACACGGAATGCGTCGCTGACGCAGCGACAATGAGGCCGAGCAGCAGACAGGTTGAACGCAGCGCATGACGGGGCGCGAGCATCGGAGGTCTCGGAACACGGGGGGGATTGCGACAGGCACCATGGGGCCGACGCGGAGAGGTTGCCGCATTTGTGCCTTGGTCGCAATACCGTGGTGCCGAGGATCGGGCGTGGCCACCCTATGTTGGGCCAATGGGCTCCCTCACCGCGTCCCGTGACGAGACGCCTCGAACGACGTCTGTACTTCAGAACCGCCGCGCATTCAGACTGAGGGGAAATGACGGACCCGCGTTCCATGCCTGATCCGCTGTTCCTTTCGTTCCAGACGGCCGTCGCCGGACGATATTCCATCGACCGCGAACTGGGACGTGGCGGGATGGGGGTGGTGTACCTTGCGCGAGAAGTCCAGCTCGACCGATTGGTCGCGATCAAGCTGCTCCCGCCTGACCTTGCGACCCGTCCGGCGCTGCGCGACCGCTTCCTGCGTGAAGCGCAGCTGGCCGCCAAGCTCTCCCATCCCCACATCATTCCGATTCACGCCGTCGACCAGACGGATGGATTCGTGTACTTCGTGATGGCGTTTGTGGATGGTGAAACGCTGGCGCAGCGTGTGCAATCCCGCGGACCATTGTCAGCCAGTGAGGCCACGCGTGTGCTGCGCGAAGTGGCGTGGGCGCTTAGCCACGCGCACGGGCAGGGGCTCGTTCATCGCGATGTGAAGCCGGACAACATTCTTATCGAAGCCACCACCGGACGTGCGTTGGTGGCCGATTTTGGTATCGCCGCCGCGACCGGCGATGTGCGTGGCGAGTTCGTCACCGGGACTCCAGAATTCATAAGCCCCGAGCAGGCGTTGGGCGGTGACGTCGACGCGCGCAGTGACCTGTACTCGCTTGGCGCCACCGCATTTTATGCGTTGTCGGGTCGGCTGCCGTTTGAGGGAAAGACGGCCCGGGAAGTTCTGGCGCGTCAGATTACGGAGTCGGCGCCGCAGCTCTCGGCCAGTGGCATGGCGGTTCCGCGAAAACTGGCGCAACTGGTGGAGCGGTGCCTGGAGAAGGCTCCGACCGATCGACCAGCCAGCGCGCAGGCCCTTGCCGAACAACTGAGTGTCGCCATTGAGCAGCGACGCGAAATGCCCGTAGCTCTGCGCGCATTCGTGAAACGCAATGGCCGCATGGACGGCGGCGGTACGCTATTGACCTTGATTGGCGCGCTCGTTGGATCGGTGGTGCTCTCAGCGTTCGCCGGTCCGGCTGCTGGAGTGGTGACGCTCGTAGTCGGTACGGCGCTGCTCCCGGTTGCGTTCGGCATTGTCGCGGCCAAACGGCTCACCGACCTCGGATTCGCACACGCCGATCTCGGTCCCGCATTTCGCGTGGAGCAAGAGAGCAGCAGGGAAGAGCGCAACGTATTGCGAAGACCGTGGAGAACATTCGTTGAAGGCGCGCTTGGTTGGACGGCGCGTGTGTCGGCGGCAACGTCGGTCGTGCTCATTCCTTTTGTCCTGATGGGCAGCGGCACCTCACGGGTGGAATTGATTGGTCCGCTCGTGGCCATTGGCTTGGCGGTTGCCGCCGTCTCTACCGTTGGGCACCTGACAATGGTGCAACTTCGTCGCGACGTGGACGTGGAGTTCTACACCACTGCGTGGACAGGGCGGTTTGGAACGTGGGCGTTCACCGTCGCGCGGGCGTGGCGGGGAGCGAAGCCGACTGCTCGTGCGATGACGCACCGTGCGACCGAGCTATCGCTGGGCATGGCGGCGGAGCAACTCTTCGAGAGTCTGCCAAAGGCGTCGCGTGAAATGCTGGGCGACGTGCCGTCATTGTTGGTGCGATTGCAGCGGGACGCACAGGTTTTGCGTGGACGATTCGACCAACTGCAGGAGGCGCTTGGACAGGCAGGCGCCGCCAAACCCAGTCACGAGTTCGCCGACCTGCGCGCTGAGCGCGACATGATCGCTGACCAACTGGGCACGACCGTTGGCGCGATGGAGACGATTCGACTCAACCTGCTCCGCCTGCACGCCGGCTCATTGACGCTGGAGGCGCTCACGACGCACATCGGCCTCGCCAACGCCGTGTCGGCCGACGTGGATCGCCTGATTGCGGCGCGTGAAGAAGTGGAAGACGTGTTGCGGTCTCCGCGCCGTATCGAACTTACACCGGCATAAGACGCATGCCGTCGATACGTATTGACTCAAAAGAGGAGGTGGCAACGGACTGGTCTGGCGTACGTGACGGGCTGCCGGTGCGTGTGAGCAACGTGTCAGCGAGTGACGTACGTGTTTCGGCCGACGCCACACCTGCAACCTCGTCTATGCGGTGGATTCGAACCGCCATGCGTTTCGCTCGGGATGCGACCATCGGCATGCTGCTGTTGATGACCGTTCCGCTGGTGGTCGTTGGCGTGAGTCGTGGGTCGATGTGGTCCCACAATGCAGATCTCCGCGCACGCATTGTGGACACCGATCGCTGGCGGCCACTCATGGCACCCAAGAACTTCGCGATTGCGCCCCTGCAGGCGGGGCGCGCCTTTCATGCACTGCAATCGCCACACAAGCGCCCCGCGTTTCCAGAGCATGTGGTGGCTGGGCGCGGCGAGCAACCGTGGAAGCAACACCCGCTGTCCGCGGAGATGTTTGCCACGCTGCGCAGTCCGGGATATGATGGCCCGGTGGCCTCGCGTGTTATCGAGGCCGCGGGTCGTGGCTTTTCACGGGCTGAAATGGCGTACCTTCGCGCTGTGGCAGCGGCACCGCTGTGGTACGAATTCGATAAGCTGGCAAGCGCATCGCGCGTTGATCTGATTGGCGGGCAGTTTGTGCTCCCGTTCAAGGACGATGCGTTCGCGCTGGGTATGCCTTCCCGTGGCTTTCGGGAGACGAAAGCCTTGGCGTACGCGGGCGTGTCACGCGCGGCGTATCTCGTTGCGATGGGGCAACACAAGCAGGCAGAGGCCGCGCTGCGGTCGATCGTTTCGTTCGGGTTCGTGCTGATTGACAATGGCACAAGCGCTTTTGATGCAGTGGTCGGGCGCCTGATCGCCGATATTGGACGTGACGGGCTGCATCAGCTGCACACGCTGACGGGCAATGCAGATGGCGTCGTGCAATCGGCTCCAACAGCGTTTACGCCGAAAACCTCTGGTGCGACCTCCAGAACGCGCATCGACATGACGCGTTGGCAGGGGCGGCAGCTTGACGACGCGCGTGACCCACAGTTGCCGCGCACGCTGCGTTACGAGAGTCTGATGCAGCTCTCGTTCACCACGTGCGGGAGTGTACGGGAAATGCTGTTCGGGCCGAGTGCGAACGTGCGCGCGGCGTTCGATCGCGCCGGGACCACGCTGGCGCGTTTTCCGTCCGAGCGGGCGTACATCGACTTGATGTATGACGCGACCAATCGAACGCCGCCCGGCTTGGTGTCAGAAAGCGCGACCAGTCGCCTGATCATGGGTGCCGCAACGGTGGCGGGCACGGTCTTGCACAACCCGCGCGTCGTGGCCTGCACGCGGGTTGTGCTGGCGCTCGATCAGTGACTGGCTGGGCGGAGCGTTTTGGAATTATCGAATTGTAGCCACGTCACCACAACATGTTGGGGCAAGAGCACACAGCAACATGTGTGACCGATATTACGATCTACAGCCGCAGGTGATCGCGGCACAATTTCTACGGGAATCGCAGCATCGCCTTTCACATCGGGAAGTCGGGTCTCCCGTTCCAGAGGTGCGTTTGTGACACCTCTCAATGATATGTACAGATAGCTATCTGTCGCGACCGCCTTGGA
>JANOKE010000254.1:0-4331 GCA_031419135.1 Gemmatimonadaceae bacterium | reverse complement strand
CCCTTCCGTCCTCTGCGTCCGACGGCGAACCTTCGTGGTCATGCGTCGGACTCTTTTTCTGATCGGGGCGCTCCTCGTCGCCCATGTCGCCTTGTTGGCTGTCACGCCGTCGGGCGCGACCAAGGCGGACAACACTGAGGGTCTCGACGTCGGCATCGTGTTCGATGTCGGTGGTCGCGGTGACAAGTCGTTCAACGACGGCGCGTATCTGGGCGGTGTTCGGGCAGCCCGAGACCTTGGCGCGCGCGTGCGTTACATCGAGCCCGGTGAAGGCAGCGATCGCGAGGCCGGGCTGCGATTGTTGGCCGCCGAAGGACTCGACCTCGTGATCGGGGTTGGCTTCATTTTCAGCGACGATGTAAACACGCTGGCGAAAGAGTATCCGAATGTGCGTTTTGCCGACGTGGACTATGCCGTTTCCACCGACAGCGTGGGCAATCCGCTGCCGATGCCCAACAACCTCGTGGCGCTCAAGTTCCGAGAGGAAGAAGGCTCGTTTCTTGTAGGCGCGTTGGCGGCGTTGGTGGGCAAGAGCAAGAAGGTGGGGTTCATCGGTGGAATGGACATCGCACTCATTCACAAGTTCGAAGCGGGTTATCGCGCTGGTGTGAAGCATGTGTGTCCCGACTGCGACGTGCTGGTCGCGTATGCCGGCGTAACGCCGGAAGCGTTTCGAAATCCAGGCAAAGGCAAGGAGATGGCGCTCAGTCAGTACAGTCAGGGCGCGAATGTGATTTTTCACGCCTCGGGCTCCACGGGGCTGGGCGTGTTCGAAGCCGCACGCTCGGCGGGCAAACTGGCCATCGGCGTTGATGCCGACCAGTACAGCGAAGCGCCGGGGGTTGTGCTTACGAGTATGGTGAAAGGCATCGATGAGTCGGTGTTTCAGGCGGTGAAAGCGGTAAAGGAGAATCGCTTTCAGGGCGGCATTCAGCAGTTCGGCCTCGCCGAGAAAGGTGTTGGATACATTTACGACGCCAACAACAAGGCGCTTATTCCTGCTGCGGTGCGCAGTCGACTCGACCAACTGACGGGCGAGATCATTGCGGGCCGTATCAAGGTGCCGAGCACGCGATGATGAGCACGCGAAGATGAACGCTTCGGGCTCGGCGGTGCATATGGCGGGTGTGGCCAAGCTGTTTGGCACTGTCGTGGCCAATCGGCAGGCGTCGCTCGATGTGGCCACGGGAGAGATTCACGCCTTGGTTGGCGAGAATGGAGCCGGCAAGAGCACGCTTATGCGCGTGCTGGCCGGCATGTTTGCGCCCGATGCCGGCGCGGTGCAGGTGAATGGCCGCGACGTGACCGGATGGTCAACCCACGAAGCCATTGCCGCCGGCGTGGGCATGGTGCACCAGCATTTCATGCTGGTGCCCACGCTCACGGTGGCGGAGAATGTCGTGCTGGGAATGGAGCCAACGCACGGTGTGCGGGTGGACATGGCAAAGGCCATTGCCGACGTGAAGGCGTTGTGCGTGAGATGCGGCCTGCATGTCGATCCGTTGGCCAAGGTGGCCGACCTGAGTGTCGGCGAAGCGCAACGGGTGGAGATTCTCAAGGCGCTGTATCGCGGCGCACGCATTCTCATTCTCGACGAACCCACGGCCGTGTTGTCGCCACCGGAAATACGCGACCTGTGGGATGTGCTCCGTGCGCTCAAGGCCGATGGGGGGACGGTGGTACTCATCACGCACAAGCTCGATGAGGTCATCGCGGTGTCGGATACGATCACGGTGATGCGCGGCGGGACAACCGTGTCGCGTTTTGCGACGCAGGGCACGACGCCAAGAGATATCGCGCGTGCAATGGTGGGTCGTGATGTGGCGCTCGCGCTTGATGCGCCCCCGTTGTCGCAGGTCGTTGCAACGGCCGCAGCCGTGCTGCGCGTTTCGGGCTTGACTGTAAAGTCCGACCGCGGCATGACGGCGGTGAACAATCTGTCGTTCGACATCGCGCCGGGAGAAATTTTCGGGATCGCCGGTGTTGAAGGCAACGGGCAGACCGAATTGCTGGAGTCGATCGCCGGGCTGCGCGCGCCGGTCTCCGGTTCGATTGTGCTGGGCAGTCGGGACATCACCACGCTGCCCGTGCGGGACCGTGCCGACGCCGGGTTGTCGCACATTCCGGAAGACCGTCATCGTCGCGGACTCATTCTCGAGTATTCCATTGCGGACAACCTGATCCTCGGTCGACAGCACCACTTCTCGTCGGCGCGCGGCCTCGACGCGGCACGCATTGCGCTTAACGCGGCGCAGCAGGTTGGCGCGTTCGACATCCGACCAGCGGTGACAACGCTGCCGGCGCGCGCCCTGTCGGGCGGCAATCAGCAAAAGGTCGTGATCGCCCGCGAAATGGGTCGCGCCTTCACGGTGTTGCTCGCCGCTCAGCCTACGCGTGGTGTTGACGTGGGCGCCATCGAGTTCATTCATGAGCAACTCCGCAAGGCCCGGGCTAGCGGCAAAGCCATCCTGTTAGTGAGTGCAGACCTGTCCGAAGTGCTGGCGCTGTCCGATCGTATCGCCGTGATGTACGGCGGACGGTTCGTGACCGTGATGCCGGCCAGCGATGCGACTACCGAAAAACTCGGGCCGTTCATGACTGGTGCGGCGGCGTGACGGCCGATCGTTCGAAGCTCCTCGAGAATGCGTTGCCGATTGTCGTGGCACTGGGCACCGCCGCCGTTGTTGGCGATCTGCTGATCCTGTCGTTTGGCGAAGCACCCGCTACGGTATATCGCCTGCTGGTGGAAGGCACCTGGGGCAACGCCTATGGCATTGGGCAGGTGCTGTACAAGGCCACCACGCTCACATTCACCGGACTGGCTTTCGCCATGGCCGGGCGCGCCGGACTATTCAACGTTGGCGCGGAATCGCAATTGGCCATGGGAGGATTCGCGGCAGGCATCGTGGGGCTGCTGCTACCAACCGGCGTGCCGGCCGTGATGGGGATGCTGCTGTGTCTGATCGCCGCGGCGCTTGGTGGGGCCGTCGTAGCCGCCGTGCCAGGCGTGCTGCGCGCGCGCTTCGGTGCCAGCGAAGTGATCGTGACCATCATGCTGAACTTTGTGGTGCTCGCGCTGCTCAATTGGTTGGTGTCGGCGAAGATTCATGTCACCGAAACGCTGCATACGCCGCCCATCCATACCGGCAATGTGCCGCGACTCGCCGACATGTTCGACGCTTTCCATGGCAGTGCCGCCAATTGGACACTGCTCATCGCCGTTGCCGTGGCATTCGCCAGTTGGTGGTTTTTGTTTCGTACGCGCGGTGGCTATGAAGTACGGGCCGTGGGCCTCCAGCCCGACGCCGCCGAGTATGGTGGTGTGAATGTGAAGCGCGTAGTGTGGACGTCGATGTGCCTGTCGGGCGCACTGGCCGGCATGGGTGGCGTGAACTTCGTGCTGGGCTACAAGGGCTACTACGAGGAGGGTTTCGCAGGCGGTGCCGGATTCCTCGGCATCGCGGTCGCGCTCGTGGGACGCAATCATCCACTGGGTATTCTGCTGGCCGCGCTGCTGTTTGCCACGCTCTCGCAAGGCGGTCTGGCCGTGAATGCGCTGGTGCCGAAGCAGCTCACCGACATCCTTACCGCCGTGGTGATTTTGGCCGTGGCCACGGCGGTGCCCGAAGTGCAACGACAGATGCGTGCCGCCGCGGCGACGGCGCTGGCTGCACTCAATCGCGCAGCGCCTGCGTCGGCCGCATCGGCGACGGAGCGTGACGCATGAACGCCTTTGCGTTTTTGCTGCAAACCATTCGCATCTCGATTCCGTATTTGCTGGCGGCGGCCGGTGGCGTAATGTCCGAGCGCGTGGGAGTGATTGCGCTGGGACTTGAGGGGCTGATGTTGTCGGGTGCATTCGGCGCTGCGATGGGCAGCTACTACGGTGGCAGCCCGTGGATGGGGCTGTTGGGCGCACTGGTGGCCGGACTCGTGATGACCAGTGTGCTGGCCGTGGCAACGTTGCGCTTCAAGGCCAATCAAGTGGTGGTGGGTGTGGCGCTCAACCTGCTGGTGGTGGCGGTCACACGATTCTTTCTGCGTCTGGTGTTCGACAGCGCCAGCAACTCCCCGCGCGTTCCCGGCTTTGGCGGCGAAGGTGCGGCGAACGCGATGCTGGCCAGCTTTGCCAATCCGGTGGTGTGGATTGGACTGATTGCCCTGCCCGCACTGGGGTGGCTGCTGTATCAGACGCCATTCGGATTGCGTGCGCGCGCTGTGGGCGAGAAGCCAGAGGCGGCCACCACGTTGGGCATCGCCGTGGGTCCGCTTCGTCTCAAGGGTTTGTTGCTTTCGGGCGCGCTCGCGTCGCTGGGCGGCGCATATCTCGC
>JANOKE010000253.1:0-15492 GCA_031419135.1 Gemmatimonadaceae bacterium | reverse complement strand
AACGCTTCGTTGACAATGGCAATGGCCTGCGAGCCGACCTGATCAGCCGCTGTGAACTCGCGACCCGACACCATGGGCACGCTGAAGGTCGCAAAGTACGCCGCGCCTACTTCGTTTGTCGCCGCGTCGCAATCCACATCCGGGCCACAGTCGAATCCCTGTACCTTGAGGGAATTGTTGTTGTTGCTCCCGCTCATGAGTGGCACGCCGGCTTCCGTGACACGGGTCACGCCAGGCAACGCTTGCAGTTCTTGCTCAACACGATTGAACAACTGCGCACTCTGCGTGCTATCGTATCCGGCGCGCCGCGGAACGATGCTGAAGGTGGCCACGTTGTCCACGCGCAGGCCCAGGTCGACTCGCGTGACATTCATGAGGCTCTTGAGAAAGAGTGCCGACATGATAAGCAGTCCCATCGACAACGCGATCTGTGCCGTCACGAGCCCGGCCCGAAAGCGCGCCGCCGCGCGACCGCCGGCTATCTGACCTGCGCCGGCGCGGATCGTGTTCATGACACCGGCCCGCGTGCTGTGCAAGGCGGGAAACAGTCCGAACAGGATGCCAGTGATCAGGCTCAACAGTGCTGAAAACAGGATGACCGATCCGTTAATAGAGAACTGCATCGTTGATGCGGCCTCGGGCGGGAGTAGGGTACCGATCGCCTTCAGCGTCCACACGGCCACCACCACCGAGACCATACCGCCGATCAACGACAGCATGATGCTTTCGGTGAGCAACTGCAGCACCAGGTGTCGGCGCGTGGCACCGAGCGCGAGTCGCACGCCCATTTCGGTGGCGCGTCCTGCTCCACGGGCGAGCAACAGGTTGGCAATGTTCGCACAGGCAATGAGCAGCACGACAGCGGTCACCGAAAACAGCAGTGTGAGTGGCGTTTTCGCCTCTCGGATCACGTTGCTCTGACCGTGCGCGCCAGGCACCACCAGCAGGCGCCTGGCCTTGAAGCCCGCCATGGTCTTGTCACTCATGCCCTGCTGCAGCGACGCTTCAACATTGGCCAGCAATGGCTGGAACACGCCATTCGCTCCGGTGCGCGCGCTCTCGATGGTGACGCCGGGCTTGAGGCGGGCGAACAGATAGATCCAATAGTTGCGACGGTCTTCCCATCGTGAGAATCGTTGCACCTCGCCGCGCATGGAGATCGGTACATACACAAGCGGCCGCGCGCCAAGCGACGTGCCTTCAAACGTTTCGGGTGCTACGCCCACCACCGTGAACGATTTGCCATTGATGCGAATGATCTGTCCAATCAACCCGGGGTCTTTCCCAAACCGATCCTTCCAGAAGCTGAAACTCACAACGGTGACGAAATTCGCGCCGATCACCTTGTCGTCGTCGGGCGTGAGCAGCCGACCTGCGGCCGCCTTGAGGCCGAGCACCGGGAAGTACGAACCACTTACCATCGATCCTTCGCCCGTCATCGGTTCATTCCGAACGGTCAAGGACGTCCCGAAAATCCGATGCGCGGCAACGCCGGTAAACGAAGTCTGCAGTCGCTCCAGATCGCGGAACATCGGGTAACTGAACACTTCGTCGCAGCCGCCCGAGGTATTGCATGAGTTCGATCCCGACATCGGCCCGGGTGCCGACAGGTTCACAAGTTCGTTTGGTGCTGGTACCGGCAGCGGGCGCCGTAGCAGCGTATCGAACATTGAGAAGATGGCGGCATTTGCGCCGATCCCAAGCGCCAGGGACAAGACGGCGATAATCGTGACGAACGGCGTCTTGATCAACATCCGTGCGGCGAGCGCGATATTTCGCATGGGGCGGGGCGCGGGAGGAAGCCCATCCGGGGACCTGAGGTTATGACGGCACTCGGGCGAAAATGGTTTCTATCCACCAGACAGCAACGCGCTGCGTATTATCTGATCGGCAGCCAGTAGCTGACCTTCACCGCGAGATAGTTCGTTCCCTGCGCGCGCAGGGCATCAATCAAGTCGGCTGCCTGCACCACAGAGCCGATCGCATCGCGACCGGATCGATTCTGTTGCCACACGAGAAACAGTGTGCTGCCCAGACGCCATTCGGAGCGGAGCACCACATTGCTTCGGAAGGAGCGCACGTTGAAATCGAGATCTGGGATGAGAAACGACACCGCACCATCGGTCACAGTACGCTCGCCGTTGGCGTTCGGCGAGGTGATGGTCGTGCCGTCGCGGCCGTACGTCCGCAGTGCGAGCGCACGCGGCGCCGCCATTTCTCCGAACGATTCGAAGCGACCGCTGGACGCGAACGGTTCGAAATACGTTTCGATCGTCGTGCGAGGGGTCAGGGCGTAGTTGGCGCGCAGGCGCAGGGCGATCTCGCTCCGACGTACACCGGCGAACACATAGCGGCGGCCAAATGTCGCCGCCGTTCCATCCGATCGCGTGGTGACGTACTGACGCGGCGATTGCGCGGCGCTGGCCCGGGGATCAACGCTCAGTTCGAGGCGCGAGCCCAGGCGCGCCGTGGACGTAAGTGATGGTTGTACGAACCATCCCCCCGCCTCGTCTTTCCCTGTCGACATGTTGGCGCGCCAACGATTGCGCGACGTAGCGTTACTGTTCACGTTGGCCGACAAAGTCAACGACCGCGGCGTCCCCATGAGCGGGCCGCCTCGGCTCAGCGCGTCACTGAGCGCGCGCGAAGCGTACTCCGCGCCAATGCCGGCGCTCCACAGATTTTGAAGAGTCGTGGACGCGCGGCCCAGGAGAGTGGATTCGACGCGATCACCGTCGAAGTTCCATCCATTCGCGCTTTGCAGTTGGAAGTTGTACGCACGCAGATACCGGCCCGGCGTGGTCTCCCGGTAGACGAGATTGGCCAGCAGCAACTGATTGTCGGCCGACCCAAGACGCCCAACATCATTGAGTTCGAGTCCAGGTGACTCCATGAGGGCGTCGATATCCCAGAGCCAGTGTTTGCCGGCCAGCTTGCTGTGACCGATTAATGCATTGAAGCCTGACAGCGTCGTCTGCGAGGGGTCCACCTCCACATGGCCGGCATCGGGACGCTGAAAGAAGCGGCGGTTTGATCGCTGTTGGCCGAGGATGGCGAGTGAGTCGCCGCGCAGGTGACTGAAGCCGACCGCTGAGACCAGATCATATTTGCCAGCCGCCCAGCGAACGCGAACATCACCGACGCCGGAGTACGCGCTGCGCGCGAGCTGCGATGTCAGCGCGCTGCTACTCTCAAGATCTCTGTTGACAGCCGTCAGGACCACGTTGAACACCGATGAATTCTTCCAGAATTCTCTCTGGGTGCTGACGAGCGCGTAGGACGTTCGCGGCGCAACGATCGCGGAACCGAACGCCCTGGTCACCGAGTCGAAGTTGCGGGCCCGTTCACCATCCGTGACGGCGGTCAGGGCGGCAATCGACAATCCAGAGCGTAGTCGACCGGTGACTTTCGCGGCTCCAAGTATCGTGGTGTTGATCGGTGCGTCGCGAAAGGTCCCGCCGCCAAAGCCTGGCGGCGGCGCACCTATTCGGCGCGAGTAGAAATTTCCACGACCATTCAGCAGTTGCGTTCCCTCCAGAAAGAAAGGTCTTCGCTCACTGAAGAATGTCTCAAAGCCCGAGAGATTCACCTCGGCTGGGTCAGCCTCAACCTGGCCGAAGTCGGGATTGAGCGTGGCATCGAGTGTGAAGCTTGGTCCAAGACCAACCTTCACATCGCCACCCACGCGATAGGCGTTGTCGAGTCGTTTCGCGAACGGATTTGCGCGATCCACCTGGCTGGCGACGGTGGCGTCGGATGCCACGTACGGCGCGAACTCGATGCGTCGCGATGGGCGGATGCCCTCGATGCCAACAAGCTCCCCCATGCGCGACGCCCATCCGGTATCATTGCGATTCACCAACACCCAGTAGTCTCGCGAGTTGGTCGCGGGTGTGAGGCGAACAAGATTCACCCCCCACGTCTGCCGGTGCTGCGTCGAAAAACGTAGCTGCGTAAACGGAATGCGCAGTTCGGCCGTCCAACCCGTTGAATCGATATAGCTGCGCCCTTCCCAAACCGGATCATAAGTGTACTCACGGCGTGTTTCAAAATCCGCCGACTGGTAGTAGTCAAGTCGCACGCCCGCAGCGGTGATGGCGAACGTGTAGGCCGTGAGCCGGTCATGCTGGGTGTCGAGAGAGACCACGATCTGCTCGGACGTTTCCTCGCGATCGCGTCGGGAAACGAGCGCGCGGATCCGTGCGGGATTCGCGCTGTGCATGCGCGCGGCGACATAGAGCGCGTCGTCGTCGTAGTAGAAGGCGACATCCGTGTTCTCGACTGCCTGAGCACCCTCGGTGGGTTCACGTTGCGTGAAACCGGACGTCCACGCCGCGCCGGAGCGCCACACGGCATCGTCCAAACGCCCGTCAATTTGCGGTGCGGCCCCACTGACGCGCACGGCGCGCACCTGACGCGATGCAGGCAGGCCCGCGCCGACAGCACCCGACTGCGCTGACACAAGGGTACCGGCTGGCGTAAGCACAATCGCACAGGCAAGCACTTGCCGCGCTGTGAGCGTGTGGTGTTGTAGCCAGATCATCGCGTCGATGCGTTCTCCGTGTGAACTGCGGCTCGGCGGAACAGTAACATGGTGGTGCTCATGGCGACGGCCCGTCCCCCCGTAGCGTATTTGACTTCGGGTCAACCGAAAGCGTTGGAAGCGTGATCGTCCATCGTCACGGGAACCCTTGTGAACGTTGAGGCCAAGCGAGATGATTGAGAGAGCAACAGGGCCAGACCCGTCATCACTCTTTGGACGGACGTGACATGCACACGCTTCTCCGCCGCCTGCGTGGACTTTTGGGACTCAGTGTGTTCACGGGCACCGTGTGGGCCCTCGTCGGACTCGCGCTCGGCACGGTGGTGCTCATCGTCGATCCCGCGGTCGTCGGTCCTGGCGAAGGTCCGCTCTGGATCGCGTACTACTTCGGCCGGAGTGGGCTCGTGGCCGGCGTGGTGGCGGGTGTCGTTCTCGCGGCGGCGGCGCGGTATCGAGGCTCGACCGCGCTTCGGCTGCCGCGGCTTGCTGCGTGGGGTGCCCTCGGCGGGCTGACCATTCCTTGGCTCGCCGCTGCTCCACAGGCGATGCTGCCCCTTTTCATTCTGCTCGGTGCTGGAACGGGCTGTGCGACGTGGGTGCTCGCGCGTCGTGGCGAGCGGCTGGCTATCGGCGCGTCCGCCCGCGACACACCGTCGCTCCGCGCGCGCTAACGACGATTGGTGACTGATGGTCGTTTAAGCCGCGCGTGCGCCGCGGCATTCTATCGGCGTGCCGACAGCACAACGCTGCCGGTTTGGGCAGACCCTCCGGAGGCGAACATGCAACGTAGCTTGGGAGTTTCGAGGGCTTTCCTGTTCTGCGCAGTTGTAGCGCTTTCGTCCACATCCTCCGAAGCACAAGTGGCAACCGTGCCAGCGCATCCCACGGTGACGCTCCCGCCAGAGATCGCGAAGGTGCTCACCGATTACGAGGCGGCCTGGAAAAGCAGGGACGCCAAAGCCCTCGCGGCGCTCTTCACAGAAGATGGGTTCGTTCTCTCAAGCGGCGTGCCTCCGATCAGGGGACGGGCACAGATTGAGCAACACTATACAGGTCGTGGCGGGCTGCTGGCGCTGCGCGCATTGGCGTTCTCAACGGAAGGCTCGGTAGGCAACATCATCGGTGGTTATTCCGGGCAACGAGGTGATCCTGACATCGGGAAATTCACGCTGACGTTGCGGAAGGGAGCCAACGGTCGTTGGCTGATCATGTCAGACATGGACAATGGCAACTCGCGGCCGTAGTGCTGTTCCGCGGCGATGAGTTGCCGAACAGTGTCACAAAGCCGACGGCGACCGTGAGGACACAATTGCTCGAAGGAGTTTCATCGTGCCGGAGCCGAGGTACACCGATCGCGACATGGCGCTGATTTTGAAGCGAGCCGCGACTCTCCAATCGCAAGACGACGAGCCGAAGCATTCGCTCGGCGACATTGCGTCGATCGCGGGCGAGGTGGGGATTCCCCCCGAACTTATCACGCGGGCGGCGGCGGAACTTGCATCCGGCTCTTCCCATTCGCCGTTGCTCGGTCAGCCGACGTCCTACTACGCAGCGACGACGGTTCCAGGGTCGCTTCCGCGGGCCGCGCATGCTGATTTGGTCGCACTGGTGCGCCGCACCGTGGGCGACCCAGGGCGCGTGACGACACTGGGCGAGGGCTTTGAATGGCAGCGCGACACCGGCTACAGCACCCTTACCGTCGCGATCAGCGAACGTGGCGGCGGAACGACCGTGCGAGTCGAGGGAGAGCACGAGGGCAATCGGTCGGTCATTTACATCGTCCCGATGGTCGCCGCCGGCCTCATCGGCCTCTTCGTGAGCGGCGTATCAACCTGGCCCGCTGGTATCGCGGTCGGACTCGGCGGAATCGGCGCTGCCTGGATCGGCGCGCGACTGTTGTGGACCCGAATGGCCAGCCGCGCGGAAGCGCGTGTGAGACGCCTGCACGACACCCTCGTGAACGAACTGAGAGGGCCCCGGTGAGGTCGGCAGACTGGTTGGAAGTGAGTATCGGTTTCCAGCCATCGATCCACCGTCATTTCGTCGCGCCGTGGATGCGATGTTTCCGCCGTAACCGGCCATGACGCTCGATCCGTCCTCGATGCTCAAAACCAGCCTGCGCGAGCAGTTCGGCGATATCGACATCTATGTCTTCGATCAGCTCCTGCGCGGCCGTATTCGCCCCGGCATGCGCATCCTCGACGTCGGCTGCGGCTCGGGCCGCAACCTCGTCTACTTGCTGCGTGCCGGCTACGACGTCGCGGCGGTGGACGTGTCAGCGTCAGCGGTTGCCGCAACTCGCCAGCTGGCGGCCGAGTTGGCGCCGCGTCTTTCCGCAACGGACTTTCGCGTAGAAGCGGCCGACGATCTGTCGTTCGCGCCCGAGAGCATCGATGTGGTGATCAGCAACGCGGTGCTTCACTTCGCGCACGACGACGTTGGCTTTCGTGCAATGCTCGACGCGATGTGGCGCACGTTGCGGCCGAGCGGGCTGTTGTTCACGCGGCTGGCATCGACTATCGGCATGCCGCTCGCGAACTTTACCCCGCTCGGCGGCCGACGTTTTCGCATGCCGGACGGGAGCGATCGGTATCTCGTTGACGAGGATTTGCTCATGGCCGAAACGGAACGGCTTGGCGGCAAGCTTGTCGATCCGATCAAGACGACCGTCGTTCAGAATGCACGATGCATGACGACGTGGGTGTTGCGGAAGTTGCCGCGAATCGAACGCTAGATGCCCTCGAACTGCACCATCCGCCGCTTCGGCGCGACGTATTTCGCGCGCCACACCGTCGTGTCCTTCCTGGATGTCGTCACGGTCAAGTCGACCACTTTGAACCGCTTCTCGCGCTGCACCAGCCAGTTGCGCGGATCTACGCCCACGCGCCATGGCGGCTTGCTCACGATCATGGTGATTGCCTGCCTGCCGCTCTTGATGCGATGTCGTTCGACGAACTCCAGCTGGGCGTTCTCGCCTTCAGCTGGGACAGGGTAGATGCCGATCTCGAGCATCTCGTCCATCGGTGACTCGATCTCCTTCGCAGGAGCGAGCGACATCATCCTCAACTGGCCGTTCGGGCCACGCTCTGTCTTCATTGGTGCCCGCGGTGTCCGCGCGCAACTTTCGCCCCTCCACCTCGATCGACACGCGATACTTGCCAGTTCAAGCGCTCGGCGTCGACGCCGGTCACTCTGACGTCGTACAGCGTGATGTACTCGAACAAGTCCACCAGCAACGGCTTCACGGAGTCTGGCGTCACCGCCTGCAACTCCGCGTACAGGTCCAGCGACGTCGGGTACGGCGGCGGCGCGTTGCGCCATTTCGCCAGGTAACTGCGGAGTGCGTCGTTCACACGTTGTTCGCCAATGCGCTCCTTGAGCGCGTACATCGCTACGGCGCCCTTGTGGTAGTAGACGTGATTCTGGTCGCGCACGCGGAGCAGCGGCATCTCGCGCCGCCCGCCCGTACCCGCGCGGCCGCGCAAGTACATACGCGAGGGGAAGCGCAGTACTAACTCCCTTCTTCTTTCCTTCCTCTCCCAAATTGCGCGAGGCGTTGCCGGTCGCTTTCCGAATATCATCGGGCGTCAGCGGCGTAGTGCCCAACGTGTTGCGAATTGCCTCGCAGAGTCTGTCGATTTCTTCGTCGGTCACTCCCAGCTTCGCTGCGGTCTTGAGATCTCCACGGCTCATCTCGCGTGCGATCGTGAGCGCCAGCGCGTACGCGCTCGCCGGAACGACGTAGGTACAACTCCGTGCAGCGGGAAGTTCGTGAATATCGAGCGACTGGACAGCACGATCGGCCTGCGCTCGCGACGTTCCCGCTCTCGAGAAGAGCGTGAGGTAGGGACCGACGCCACCAACGGACCGCGACCACCCCGATACCTCGAGAACGTCGGCAGGCGCCTTGCCCGAGAGCGAGCCATCCAAGCCTTGACGGTACGACCACCATGCCCTCAACTTCGCGATGTCCATGTGGGAACTCGTCTCAAGGTGGAAAGCGTCGGCGACAGGCACTGTCTGGACCGCCGAGCTCGCCAGCGCAATCGGGTTATGCGACCTCGCGCCAGAACCGCTCGCAGCGCCCGATCAGGATCCGACTACGGTCTCTGATGGTGTAGCTGGGAGTGCTTCAGCGATGACCGCCAGGCGTATGCGAGGTGAGACGCGGGACGCGCCGCCCGATGTCCGAGATTTGGGCAGTCTGGCGCGATGAATGAGGAGAGCAGGAGGCATCCACCGAACTCGCCGGAGATCGTATGCAAAGAAGCATCGTGTTGGCGCTGGCCTTGTCGACCCTCGCCGCGTGCGGCGGCAGTACGACCGATCCGGTTGAGACCATCACCCCTCCGCCGACGGGCGTCACGAACACGCCAGGCACCACGAATCGCACCGCTGCCATTCAGGGGCTGACGCGCGAGTTTGTCGTCCATGTGGGCGCGACCGTGGGCGCCACGTCGGCCGTTCCCGTGGTCTTCATGAACCACGGCACAAGCGGCAACGGCCCGCAGTTCTTCAACATTTCTGGCTGGCGCGAAAAGGCCGACGTCGAAGGGTTCATCGCCGTCTTTCCGTCAGCGCTCACGCACTGTCTGCACGAGGACGAGAACAAGGATGGCGATTTCACCGACGCCAACGAGATGCACGTCACGACCAAGTGGGCGCATGGCGAACTCGGTGATCCCGCGCGAATGCCGCTGTGCACGGCCGCCGAGGTCGCCGCGCTGAACGCACAGAACCGCGCGCTGGTGAATCACCCGCTGGCGGACGATCTCGCGTTCTTCGACGCGATGGTGTCGTTTCTGCAGCAGAACTACGTGGTGGACCCGAAAGCGATCTACGTCTCGGGATTCTCCAACGGCGCGCAGATGTCCAACCGACTCGCCGTCGATCGCAGCGCGGTCTACGCGGCGACGGCGGGACATGCCGGCGGCCTCTCGGTCCCGACGATCGCCTCCCGCGCCATCTCAGCCGTCGTCTCACTCGGCACACTCGACGATCGGGTCACCACGCCTCTCGGCATCGCAGAGATTCCCCTCGGCGAATCGACGCTGGTGCAGTACCCGCTCATTCCCGTTTTCTTCATCCAGCCCATGCTGACCCAGCTCCGGCTGACGCAGGCGTACACGTACGACGAGCCGACCATCAACGGCAAGCGCACGAGCCGCTGGACTTTTCGCACGAGTACCGTCGGCGCGTCGAACAGTCTTTCGTTCACGCTCGTGGACGACAACCTTCACCAGTATCCAAACGGGTCCAACCATCCGATGGTCATGGCGAATGTGCTGTGGACGTTCTTCAAGACCCAGCGACTGCCGTAGTGCAGGGTGTTGGCGACAGAGCGAGGCAACGCCAGCGGAGCGCGATGCCGCAGTCGGTGATCGTGCCTTCGTTCGCTTTGATCCACAGTCGACTCTCGCGCTCATGCAGATCCAGGTCTATGATTTCCATGACGGCTGGCCTCCCGGTGCGCGCCCCGACGTCAAACGGTGTGCGCGCGGGTAGGTGTTTCGCAGGAAGCCAGGTCCGCCGGACCTTCATCCGCGAGGCGTGATGCCAAGAATCCTGTTCGTAGTAAACGCGTTGATGACCTTCCCGTTCGGCGTGGCCGCACTCGTCGCACCCGCCGCGTTGTTCGCAACCTTCGGCCTTGAGCTGGACACTGCAGGCGCGCTGATCGCGCGCGGATACGGCGCTGCGCTGGTCGCCTTTGGCCTCGTGCTCTGGCTCTCGCGAAACGTGACTGAGGCCGCCAGCGTCCGCGCGTTTCTGCTCTCGATGGCGGTGTTCAACATCATCGAAGCCGCCATCCAGGGGGTCGCCGGCGCGCGGGGCATCGCGGCGACCATCATCTTCGGCAACGTCGCGGTGCACAGTGCCGTGGCCCTCCTCTGCCTCTACGCGCTCATGCGCGTCACGCCCGCGGTCGGTTCCTCTGGAGGAACAGCTCCATGATTCGGCGGAGATCACGCGCTGCGAACTCGCGTTCAAGTTTATGCAGGCGCATTCCCGCGTCGCTGGTATTCATGCTTGCCATCGCCGAGCCCTGCCGAGCGCAGATGTATCCATTCAGTCAGCGCAGCGAGATCAGCCAAATGGTGGCGTTCACCAGGATCACAATCGAATACGGCCGCCCCACCGCACGCGGTCGTGCGCTCTTCGGCACACTCGTGCCGTGGGATAGCGTATGGCATCCTGGCGCCGACAACGCTACGCGAATCTCCTTTAGCCGCGATGTGCTGCTGGAGGGTCAGAGCGTGAAGGCCGGCACCTATACCACCTGGCTGCTACCGAGAGCCACCGCGGCGTGGACGTTTGTTCTCAGCCGAGCGGTGGGCGTCTCTCATACCCCGTATCCCGGTCCCGCTCGCGACGCGATGCGTGTCGATATCCCATCAGATTCCGCGTCGCATCTGGAAACGCTCACGTATCACTTTCCAGTGGTGTCTCGCGACGAAGCGACGTTGCGATTACAGTGGGGCGTATTGGGCGTCTCGCTTCACATTAAGGCCGCGGTGCGACCGGCAGCACCGTGAACGTTTTCTGATTGCCGGGCAGGCACCGGGGCGGAGGGTGCACCAATCGGGTGTGCCGTTCGACGAATTGCGATCCTGCCAATGGCGTTTTCCTATCCTGGCACAGGCGCATCGGGCGACCTGTTCCGCGACCCGAGTGCGCACCTGCATGGCGTGCACCGCTGCAGTCCCAGTTGAAGCAGCCAGAGCTGACGCTCTTTGTCGGACAGTCGCTGCCTCCTATCACTTCTCGCGCAACAACATCTGGCTCAGCCGCAATCCCTGGTTTGATGCCGATCTCGTTCACTGCAATCGGGGACGTGATCATGCGAGCACGCAGTCCGTTTGCGGGAAGTCGTCGCCAACACAGAGCAGCGGCTCACCGGCTACCGCGGCCATCGCGTACGACAGACAGTCGCCCAAGTTGAGTGACGCGGGATGGCGCCCTTTGCCGTAGCGCAACCAGGCGTCCATGGCGACACCGAAGTGCGCTTCCGTGACGTGCAATACCGCGATGCCGCTTTCCTGTAACAGTCGGGCCAGCAGTCCACGCGCGTCACGTTCAAGTCGCGCCGAGAGCACAATACCTGTTTCCAGCAGCGTCGCGGCACCAATGGCGAGATGCGACGCGTCGCGCATGCGTTCCAGCAGACGCTCTGCGTCAGGTTCCTGCAGCACGATGGCGACCAGCGCTGAGCTGTCGAGAATCACGCGCCGTGGGGACCGTAGCCGAGGATCTGCTCCTTTTCCGCTTTCGTGATTCGGGTGCCACGAAGCGCCGGTGGGACAGCGGGCCAGATTTCGCGTTCGAGCACACGGCGCAGGCGATCCGCGGGATTGACCTCTGCGGTGCTCCGCGCGAGACGATCGCGCCGCTCCTCGAGGGAACGGCGAATCGCCTCGGTTTTAGTCTCGCCAGTCAGGGCCACTACCTCATCGAGGAGTCGCTCGACCCGTTCGTTCTTGATATTGACGGACATGCCCCTCCGTAAGATGTAGATATACAGAAAATATACAGTCTTAAAGACTGCCCTGCAAGATTACCCCGAGGAACGGCATCGACACCGGGCTCCGCCTCATGAAGAGCTTGGGCTACGCATCTCTCACTCGCAAGGACAGGCGAATCGGGCGCCCGGACGGCCCCAAAGGCCTCCCGATTGACTTCTGGTGCAGATAATAGTCTTTTACATACCTAGTGACACAAAGGACTATCTTGTGACCAGCCCGCTGTTTGCCAAGGTGCTCGAAGCCGCTGCGCACCTTCAGGAGATCCTGCCGGATGCTGTGCTGGTTGGCGGAAGCGCCGCAGCGCACCACGCCGCGCACCGGATTTCATTCGACGACGATCACGTCCTGACGGACCTGACACAGCGGTTTGATGCTGTTCTCCGCGCGCTGGAGCAGACGGACGGTTGGGTAACGTCACGCGTGCGGCCGCAGGTCCTGATCCTGGGAAGTCTCAACGGCATTGAAACAGGCATCCGACAACTGATTCGTCGACGCCCGTTGGATACCGAGCAAATCATCATTGCACCACGCGTGGTAAGCGTGCCGACTCTTGAGGAGATTTTTCGTATCAAGTCGTGGCTGGTCCTGCGTCGCAACGCGACACGCGACTACCTCGATGTGGTCGCCCTCGCAGATCGTCTCGGTCCGCGGCGGGCTGCAGAGGCGGTGATGAGCCTCGACAAATACTACGAAGATCAAATTGGCGCCGACGGCCGACGGATTGCGACGCAGCTTGCGAAGCAGCTCGCGGAGCCCGCGCCCTACGATCTCGCGCTGGTGGAGTTGGCGCACTATCGTGCGTTAGCCGAACGATGGCGTGAGTGGACCAACGTCGTCGATGCGGCCCGCGCGCTGGCCGCTGATGTGATGGACCTTGTGGTCGGGGAGACCTAGCGTGCGTTTTCGCCATCTCGACTACGCCAACGACGCAACGGTCCGCACACTCGGCCCCGCCGCCCTCGATGCGATCCTTGATTTCGGTGATCTCGACGCATGGAGACCGCTGGCGCAGGAGATTGCGCGCGATCCATGGGGCGCGACGGCAGCAACGGTGCTCCGCATTTGCCAGGCGCATGTGATGTATGGTACGTCATCGCTGTGGCGTTCATGGATTGAGCGTCGACGGACGCTTGCACGCGAGTATCCCGCGCTAACGCTTGCGGAAGCACGCAAGCAGGTGGGGCTCACGCAAACGCAGATGGCGGAGCGCCTGGGGATCTCCCAGACCGACGTATCCAAGCTTGAGCGTCGCGCCGACGCCCGTGTCTCGTCGTTGGCGTCCTACGCGCGAGCACTCGGCGGTACACTCGAGATCTCGATCGTCCGGCCAGACAGACGACAGCAGGTCGTATTGAAGCGCGCGGCACCGACGTCATCGCGCACCGACCAGGTGTCGATGACTTCGCCAAAGTGAACAGACTTGGCTTTCAGCGCAGATCGCGCGGCAGGCGCCACTCAGAACCGAACCGGCCGCACGTTCAGCGTTCGCGGCACCGTCCTTCCGCTCACACGAGCGATACCTTTTCGCGCCGCGAGCACGAGGGGTGAGTCCTTGTCCCCGTCGGACCAATGGAACTGCAGTGTGCCGTGCGCAGCCATCGCCTCTTCGCGTCGCCCGGCCTGTTCGGCTAATCGCGCCACCGGAAGCAAATTGCGCAGCCACAAATTCTGCGCGTCCGTGCCGAACGGCGCCGGCGCATCGCCAAACTGGGTGCGCCGCTCGTCGGTGATCTCATGGCCCATCGACGTAAGCACCTTACGTGCTTCATCTCCATTGGGAGTCTCAGGCGGCGGTGAAAAGGCCTGTATGGGATGCCCTGTCGCGGCTTGAGCTCGGCGACATAGACGTCGCTCTGCCGCGACTCGATGGTGAAGGGAAGGCGAGTCGCCAGAGCGCCGTCGTCGTCCCGTCTCTCTGGACATTGAAAGCGAGGGACCTTTCGCGACGCGCTCCGGTGGGTCCGAATAGCCGCCAGATGCCACGATTTAACGGTGTCCGGCCAGCAGAGTCGCGGCTTGCGTGTGAGGCATTAGGCAGCGGTAGAGAATAACCTTTACAAACGCTGTTGAGGTCACTCACGTACCGACGTGACCGATGAGCGTGCACTCAGAGCGCAAGTGGCGGGGTTGTGGCCGCATCTGGATGAGCGCGCGCGGCGCCTGTTCGCGGCGAGTGCGGCGCGACGATGGGGGCACGGCGGGGTGTCGATTGTGAGCCGGGCCTGTGGGTTGTCGCGCGTCACCATTACCAAGGGACTGCGGGAGCTCGACGACGCGCCGCTGTCGGGCGGTCGAGTCCGACGCGTGGGAGGTGGCCGCGCGATGCTGGAGGTGAGCGATCCGACGCTCCCCGATCGCCTCGAGGTCTTGTTGGATCCGGCGACGCGCGGCGATCCGGAGTCCCCGCTCCGCTGGACCAACAAGAGCACACGCGCCCTCGCGGCCGAGTTGACGAGCGAGGGGCATCCCGTCAGCTACGTCACGGTCGCGGAGATCATGCGATCCATGGGGTACAGCCTGCAGGGCAATCGGAAGACGGAGGAAGGCGACGATCATCCGGATCGGGACGCGCAGTTCCGGTTCATCAACGCGGAGGTGCGGAAAGCGCTCGCGGCCAAGCGGCCGGTCATTTCCGTCGATACGAAAAAGAAGGAGTTGCTCGGCAACTATCAGAATGCGGGGCGGCAATGGCGCGCGGCGAAGACACCGCATCGTGTCCAGGTGCACGACTTCCCCAGTCCGTCCGTGCCCCGCGCGTACCCGTATGGTATCTATGACATTGGGCAAAACACCGGGTTCGTCAATGTGGGAACGGACCATGATACCGGGGCGTTTGCGGTGGCGTCCATTCGCGGGTGGTGGCGGGCGGAAGGCCGACGACTCTACCCGACTGCACGGAGCCTGCTGATCACCGCCGATGGCGGCGGCAGCAACGGCTATCGGTTGCGGCAGTGGAAAATGCGGCTGCAAGCGTTGGCGAACGAGACGGACCTCGTGATCCGAGTGTGCCATTTTCCGCCCGGCACCAGCAAGTGGAACAAGGTGGAGCACCGCCTCTTCTCCTTCATCTCCTCGAACTGGCGCGGCGAACCCCTGCGCGACTACGAGACGATCGTGCAGTTGATCGCCAGAACGACGACCGCCAAGGGCCTCCGGGTCACCTGTCGCTTGGATCGGCGCCGGTATCCGGTGGGCCAGAAGGTGTCCGACGACGAGATTGCGACCGTACGCCTGACCCCAAACGCGTTTCACGGCGAATGGAACTACGCCATCCATCCACGATCGTAATGTAAATGTTATTGTTTACCGCTGCCTAACTTAGAAAGTCAGCGACAGCGACGACACGACGAAGACGCTGCTCTTTTTGGGCGTCGCGCTGGCGCCGTCCGGAAATACCGCATCCTTGCTCTGCCAGCCGCGCAACTC
>JANOKE010000252.1:0-5470 GCA_031419135.1 Gemmatimonadaceae bacterium | reverse complement strand
GCTGCACTGCTTGGCTAGTCCGTTCGATAGAAATTTCGATCGGGGTCGTTGAAGAATGCAGGCGCCGTATCAGGCGCCGCCACGACGCGTGGCACGGTCGGTGGGCGACGTTTCCTCCGCTGCGGGCCTCACGGGTCGTCCGGCGCGACATAGGTGTAATTCCTGGCGTTATTCGACTGCCACAGTTGTCGCTGAGTCGTGATACCGAGCATCACGTCGGCACTTTGCCAAGGCACGCGCCGAGCGACAGGGTGAGTACGGTCAGCAAAGTGATCGAACGCGCGGCGAACAGCTGCATCAGACGGAGTCTCAGACGGAATGTGCAAAGGTGGCGCCACAGCGACCGTTCCTCAATGAACCGCGACCGTGTCGTTCACGTCACGCCCATAGCCACCGGCAATTGTGATGCAGACCGGGAGACGGGCTCCAGCGAAACGCTTCATAGGCGCAGCTTGCGATATGTGTGCCTTTTGTCACCACCCTCGGCATGACGCGCTGCAAACTTCCTCGCTGAGCTTGGACCCACAATCGCTCGCGCAATGGGGGCGGAGAACAGCTACCAGCCGCCGCCCCCGCCGTTACCGTCGCGGCTCAGCCGCCGCTTCATACTACCTATCGCGTCGACCCAGCTCGGACAACGTCGCCTCGCCAAGCTGGTCCGCGTAGAGGCGCCTGAGCAGAAGCGCCCTGACTTCGCGGTCGGTCGCGCCGGTGTGCTGTGACTGGATTCCTGCGCGCGCCAGCGCGACCGCCGTTCCGAACATCGACGCCGCCATGCGCACGCGGTCAGCCGCCGTCCGCTCACGATAGCGATGATCGAGAAGCATCGTGACATCGCTCGGCGTGTCGCTCATCTGTCCCTCGCGTGCTGCAGATCCGCAACGAGGTCGAGTCGGTTGCTCCACATCGCGAGGTACTCCTCGTCGAGGCCAAGCCCGGCGGCAAGCAGCGACCTGACGTCCTTCAGCTGTTGCTCGGAACCGGTATCGCGCCGCCAGAGCAATTTCGCCAGCACCAAGTCTTCAGGCGAGATGAACCAAGCGCTGAAATCCCCCAGGGCAATCGACCGTCGCCGCGCGAACTGCTGGTCAGCGAATGCATGCGGTTTCCGTACGATGAAGTCCAGTTTGAGAAGGGTTGCGTTGTGAATGACGTTGAACATCGACATCGCGGCAACGGCCTCCCGTGCAGCCTCGGGACTCGCGTAAGAGTCACCTTGGAACGATCGCGCCAGCGCGACCGCCTGCGCAGGAGTGCAATCGATGAGGACGTCGATGTCGCGAGTCATGCGGGGTGTGGCGTACGCCGCTAGTGCGAACGAGCCGGTAATCAGGTACTCGATCCCGACCTGCTCCAGGCGCGACACGGCCAGCGCCAGAACCTCAAACTCCTCGCTCATGGGCGAAAGCAAGCCGGATGGCCGCACGAGTACAAGCGACATGGCACCACCACGCTGTTCGTGGCGCTCGATGTCGCGACCGGCACCGTGCGGCAAGACTGCATGCCGCGCCATCGGCATCAGAAGTTCCTGACGCTTCTCAAACAGATGGAACGCAGCGTGCCGTCGGACCTCGCGATCCACGTCATTCTCGACGACTACGCCGCGCACAAGCGCGAAAAGGTGCAGCGGTGGCTGCGCCGCCTCACAGGGCTGCACTCTCACGTTACCGCGACGTCCGCGTCGTCGATGGAAGTTCGTCGCAACGCGCACACGTGCAACTGGCTCGCGTTCAGGTCCACGGCCCAGACATCACCCACGATGTCGTGACAGCAACCGCGCCACGGCGCTGTTCAGAAGGAACCTATCCGGGCACCGACGCTGCCTCACCCGCAACCGCCGCCTCGGCACGCGTCCGAACTTTCGCTTTGTTGCCGAGCACCAGCATCTTCACCTTGTCGCCCACCTCGTGGACGATCACGTAGAGACCCGGCACAACGAACAGCGTAAGCAGCGCCGACACCGACAGTCCACCCACGACTGTGATCGCGAGCGGCCGCATCAACTCGCCGCCGCTCTCAAGCCCGAGCGCCAACGGCAGCGCGCCCACGACCGACCCGCACGCGTGGCGGATGATATCGCGATCAATGCGAGCAACGGCTGGGGCGGATTCGCAGTATCGCGGACGGGCGTGGTGGTGTTCCGGACAGGTATTTCCACCGGCACAATCGCACAATTGCAATGGATGGGGCGAGACGGGAGGACACTCGGTGTCTCCGGCGAACCCGGTTCGTTCACTCGAATGAGCCTGTCACCCGATGACACGCGTGTCGCGTTGCAGCGACTCGACGCGAGAACCTGGGTGTCCGACAACCTGGATGCTCGAGTTGTCGAGCAACATTCTCAGCCACGTGACGACTGATGCGGCGGGAGCGTCCGACGCAGTTTGGTTCCCAGACTCGCGCGGGGTCGCGTTTGCGAGGCTGCGCAGCGGTGTGCGAAACCTGTACCGCAAGGATGCCGGCGCGAGTGTGGAGGCCGCGCTACCGGAATCGGCCACTGGTCTGAACTACGCGGAGGACGTCTCGCGCGACGAACGATTCCTGCTCTATCGCCGGTCGCAGATTCTGTGTGCGCTGTCGCTCTCAGGTGATCGCAAGCCAGTCGCGCTCACCGATTCAGCATTCGCCAAGGGCGATGCACGCTGCTGGGCCACGCCGACCATGGGGTGGGAGAGACTGCGGACTACCTGGACCGTCAACGGTACGGCGAACCCACCGTCGCGGCCAGCGTTGGCCGGACCCGCGATCGCCCCGCCGCGCCAGATACGCGATGTGTGCGTGTCGCACGTTTATCTTACGTGGATGACCGAAGACGTGCCGCGCATCGTTCGGACGCCCATTCCGTTCTCCGAGGTCATCGCCTCGGCGCAACGCCGATTCGGCGACATGGTGAAGGCTGCGGTCGATGTCGGTCGTGGGGTCATGGCTCTTGGCGGCGAGCTCCACTCGGACGAAGAGGCGCTCCTGCTCGAGCTCTTCGACCTGACCGCCAACGATCCGCGATGGCGCGGACACCGGCGGCGCGAGGTGCTGCGCGCGCGCGAGCAGTTCTGCCGCGTGTTCTTCGACGAGGGAGTGGAAGCGGGGCTCGCGGATTATCTGCGCAAATACTTCCTCCAATTTGCGGTTGCGGCGCGCCGTCAGTGAGCTGGCGCGTTGGTCCGGTAACTGCATGAACCACGGGCCCTCATCGCTCACGCCGCCCGGTCGGATCGATATACCCTCGACGCTGCGTCGCCCTCTATCGCGGCACCGAGCGACCGAGCAGCGTCTGCCAGTTCGGTACCACCTTCGCCTGCAAGCCGCCCAGCGGCGTGCGAACCATCAGGAACGCGCTGTCATTGGGCATAAGGTCCCACCCACGGCGTCCAGCGAAGTTGCGGTCGTACACGTCGGGAAAGAGCGTGTCGGTCCGCTGCACCTGCAGTGGTGATTCGCCGAGCCGTGCGACAACCATGTACCCCGGCGCCCGGTAGTACACCGACATCCCGACCTTCGAAAACACCGGATCCGTGCCGCCGTCAACCGACACCTTGATGCGACACCCGGGCCGGGCACGGGGCGTACATACACCTCGAAGCGCCCCGTCTCGTCGCTGGCGTAGGCGACCCAGCGGCCGTCGCGAGAGAGCGAGGGCTTCTGCTCGATGGCGTTCCGCGACACGGCCAACGGACGGAGTGCGGGCAACGACTCCGTGGGGGCGACATACAGGTTGTCACCGCCGGCGTTTACGGTAACAACGGACCATCCGTCAGCCGGACCCATCTCGATACCAACGATGTCGAGCGAGTCGTGGCGCAGCACGGTCGCGTCCGGGCGATCACCGAGCATGACATGTCAAGACCACACACCACGGGACGCGGGTTGCCCTTAGATGACCGAGCGACCGTCACGACTCCACTCGCCTGGCGATGCCGCGCCGGCCGGCACCAGGACATCGAAGCTCCCGGTAACGAGATCGACGCGTGCGATACCGGCACTGCTGCGCGCTCGCCCATCGACAATCGCTTCGCGGCCGTCGGGCGAGACACGAGGATACCCCGCACCCAGCGCGCCACTAAAACGACGCTCACGACCATCGCGCCACACCATGGTGAGCGAGTTGATACCGGCGTTCGTACCGCGCTGATAGAGCAACGTCCCGTTGTCGGCAACGGCGAAACTCACGGCTCCTGCGGCGCCCTGCCACACGTCGGCAAGCAGGTCGATGGGGTCACTGGAAAGTGCCGACTCGCCGGGTTGGTAGCGCGCCGCCGCTACACGGCCTTGTCGTTCCCCAAACAAGACATAGCCGGATGCGGTGTACCTCGGGTTCGTCCCGTACCGATGGAAGTCCGTGATCTCGCCGGTTTCGATATCGACAACGCCGAGGCTCGCCGAGTCGAGAACCCCTCCCGGGAACGAGCGGTTCAACTGTACCAGCGCGCGCGCTGCCGAACCGATCGGCGGGCAGTTTGGCGAGTGCCATTCGCAGTGCAGCGTCGATCTGCGGTGACACCGCGTCACGGAGCGCGGAGACGCTGGGCGCCGGCATCGTCATCACGCGTGCGATGATCGCCTGGGCGGTGGGTCCGGTGAACGGCGGTTCACCGGCGAGCATTTCGTACGTCACCGCAGCCAGCGCATAAATATCCGCGCGCGCATCAACAACCTTTTCGCCCATGGCCTGCTCGGGTGCCATGTATTGCGGCGTGCCGAGACTTAAGCCCGTCTGCGTCATGCGCTGACCGCCAGCGTGCTGCACCGCCAGTGCGATCCCGAAGTCGGCGACCAGCGCGTGGCCACTCTAGAGCAGGATGTTTTCCGGTTTGATGTCGCGGTGGATCACGCCACGCTCATGCGCATGCTGCAGCGCGTCCGCGACTTCGCGCGCGAGTTGCACAGCGTCGGCAATCGGCAGTTGCGTTTCGCGATCCAGCCGCGCGCGCAGCGTCTCGCCTTCCACGAACGGCATCACGTAGTACAGTTGGCCATCCGCGCTGCCCGAATCAAACAACGGCAGAATGTGCGGATGCTGCAAATTCGCCGTCGTCTTGATCTCCGCCAGGAAACGCTCGGCGCCCAGGACCGCCGCGAGTTCCGGATGCAGCACCTTGATGGCCACCTGCCGCGCGTGGCGCACGTCGCGCGCGAGATAGACGGTCGCCATGCCACCGCGACCGAGTTCGCGCACCATCTCGTAGCGGTCGGCGAGCGCATCGCGCAGCGCGATCATATCAGGCATCGTGGAAAGGTACGGTCGCGGCGACAAGGGTGTCCGGCGGGTGTCCGCGAGCCGCATGCGTCGCGCCGATCACCGGTGTGATACATTTCTGGATCGAGCAACGGAGGCTTCATGAATCGGCGTGAACACGTCTGGATTGACGCGGAGCGCATGCATGGTACGCCGTGCCTCCGAGGCACACGCATTCCCGTCTACGTCGTCCTCGACAATCTGGCCGAGGGTGAGACACCCGAGACCCTTTTTGAG
>JANOKE010000251.1:0-6750 GCA_031419135.1 Gemmatimonadaceae bacterium | reverse complement strand
ACGACCCACCGCGGCCCACCGCGCCCCCTGAGCACGGCCCCGGCTCCCCGACGACGTGCGGGGACGTTCGGGGTGCGCGGCGGTCCCGCCGAGGCTGCGAATCGGTCGCACCCGCTCCGTGGCGCCCGCCGACGCACCGGTCCGGACCCCCCGCGAGGCGCGGCGCCGCGGCGGAGGTGGCACCGCGGCCCGCCCGATCTGTCCTCGCGCGGCGGGGAACACGCCACATACTTCCACGACCCCGATCGAAATTCCTATCCTCCCTATCCTCATAGAGCGAGCGGAGCGAGCGCACAATAGCCCGCTCGTCATCTGCAACACTGGGTTAGACGCGGGTTAGACGAGGGTTAGACGGCATCACGCGCGAAATGCTCGTTCCGAAATGAGGACATCGTCGACGACCTCGATGAATGCAAACGCGCAGATGTGAAACGCATCCGCTTCCTCCTGATGAAGCTTTGCAATCGGCAAATCCCGATCCCAGTCGTACGCTACAACATACGAATCGCGCCCAACGACCTCCCAGTCGAATCCCCAGTGCGCGAATCCATTGCGCAAGCTACGAAATGTCTTCTCGCCAAGGAGATTTCGAGCTGCTGCAAGGACGGGGAACGCCGACCCAACGATTCGTGATCCGAACGGTGATGAATCATTCAAGAAGAATCGCCCGATTGGCCCATCGATGACGAGAAAGGTTGGGAGCCAACGACCCAGGAACCAACCCCGCGCGACAATGCCGCGAAACTCCACCGGCGCGTCGTCCCACTTTGCTCGCGCGGCCATCGAGATGTACGTGAAGAAAGATGTAATCGCCCGACGAAGGACCGTTCGCTCGCCAAGATACTGCTTGAGCTCTCGTCTGAACACGTCATCGGACGCGAGCACCAAGCACTCGGCCTTGAGTGCTTGGTGTGGGTTCTCGGCGTCGCGCCAAGCGCACTTTGGAATACGACCGGCAAGCCGAGCGAGCGCATTGCGGAGAATTGCATCTCTGTCGTGTTCCATGGTGGCGGATTGAGAAGTCTCTGACTCGATGCCGTCTAACGCTGGCTTCTGCAGCGGGCGATCAAATCAAACGCGAGCGTAGCGAGCTACCGAATCGCCCGACTGCAGCAAGCATCGTTATGCGGTGCGGCGCCGACGCGGCGGTTCGGGCGTCCGTCCCGCCCTCACGCTCGCGAGCGAGCGAAGGGCTTCGTTGACAGATGCTGCATTCGGAAACACCGCCGCAACGTCAGGTTCGCGCACCACGATATTCGATCCCGCGGCGTAGCGGGCTGCATACGGATTACGCACGGCCTTACTCCAGAGGTACTCTGGCTGGATTTCGTCGGCGGCGGGCGCGCGGCGGGTCGGACTAGCGGAACTCTTTTTCATACTTTTTGTCGTCGGCAGCAAGCAACGTTAGGCGGTGTCGGGTCGAGAAACACGCGCGGCCTTGAAAAGGCCCCTGTAAGCCAAGGCGGCTGTTCCCGCCATCACAATAAGCGCAGCCACGTTCGCCAGGAAAGACGTGTCCAGTCCCACCTGCCAGATCGTCGGTGGCGGCGACGCCGTCAGCTCCCACGACGAGCGGCCTTGGAAAAAAAAGCTGAACGCCGAGAAAACGTTGCCGCCGGCATGGAGGAGCATGCCGGGAAAGGTGGAATTCGTTGCGGCGGCCAACAAACCATAAACTGTGGCAACTGCGAGGTAGAAGGGCAAGAGCACAATGCCTACCTCCGGGTGGTTGAAGTGGCTCAGACCGAAAAGACTCCCAGTAACGAGAATCGCCGTCGTCAGCCCATGACGACGCTCGATGCCACCCTGCATGTAGCCCCGGAACGCGGTCTCCTCGACGACGCCCGCAACCACCGCGCTCATCGCCAGCCATGCGAAGACTGTGAAGACCGGATACTGGGAAGGATCCAGATCCTGTTGCCGCGGTAGAGTGACCATTCGAGCAAGCACACCCTGGAGCAGGAGGGTCGCGACCAGCCCCAGCGCCCCGGCCCCGAGCGCCGGCCCCCACAAGTGGTCCGGTACGCGGTTCGCTCGCCCACCAAGCCGCCGCGCATCAGCAGTGCCGGCCGGCCGGCCTCGTCCTCTCGCAAAGTAGTGCCACCACGCCACGAGGACGGGCATCATGACTGCCGCCGCCCAAGGCACACCCGGCAGGTATCGTGTGTTTGCAGCGACCAATCGTGACCAGGTCAGGGTGCCCGCCACTCCAACGGCGAGACCGATCACGACTGCCCGAACGAGAACCGGAATCCGCGACCATCTGGTCATGTGGGCCTCATCGATAGTACCGTTGGCGTTCTTCAGCCGCGCAGCAGATAGGATGCGGCTTGCGCACGCAGGGTGAAACCGTGTACCGAAATGTCGCTGACGGCAGCAACTTGAGGTCATGCCGCGCCATCTGCAGAATGCCACGACGCATCAGCTCACGAAGAGAAGGCTGCCATCGTCGCGAAGCGGCCCGAAGTGCATGCGCACCAGACGCTGCGCCCAACGACACCGCTTCACCGTCCCGTTCCCCCGCCACTTGCGCGAGTAGTGTCCACGGGCCGAGACCAACCGCAGCTATCAGCAGCCCCGCCAGGATCGGCCTGCCATAGGCCGAATACGCCAGCGGCGAATGGACAGGAGCTTCGGTGCTTCTCAGTGAACCGAGCGCATCTGCGCCCTCCGATAGGAGGTCAAGGACAGCCAGAGTCCACAGTACAGCGCAAGCGCGGAATCAAGCACCGCTCGCCTGGCACCAAACCGCAGATTCAGCGCGGACAGTACGTTGCGCGGAATGGTGTCGGCCACGGTGACGACAACAGCGATCAACACGGCGCGTCCGTGTTCGAGCTCACACTGAGGTTCGCTCGCAGGCACGGTGGTGCTCTCCGCGTCGCAGAAGCCACACGCCGCGCCATGAAGCAATCACCCACACCGACGTCACGAGCACGCCGGCGATGGCCACATGCTCGCGAATCCACACGCCGATCGCGGTTCCAGCAAACACACTCGCGAGAATCCAGAGCGTGAGTGGCAGATGACAGGGGCAGAACACGAATGCGCCAAGTACCCACGCGATGCCCCTGTTTTCCACGGCCTTCTCCTCTACTTGCTCCGACCGTTGGCGCGCGATCGACGGCGAACAACCATCGCCACGGCAATCACCATTGCGATCACGACGACGAGACACGTTGCGATCATCGGGTTCATGTGCGGACGCTCCTGAAATGTGGTGAGGTGAGAACGACTGTGTCATAGGCTCCTGTTCGTGGTGGTACTGATCACTACGGCGGTCGCGGCGCACTTCGCTACAAATGGGCGCCCAACGACAGCTTTCGCGCCGCGAACAGGAAGACCCCGACTCAAACTCGCGCGATTCTCACCGCCGACGTACCTTTGGCTCGTGCCTACAAGCTCCCGGATCGGTTGGGCCTTCATTGTCGTCGTCACGCTCATCCTCACCTGCTTGTTTACTCTGGTGAGCACGGGGCTCCCCGACGCGCCGCCGTTTCGTATTCTGCACAATCGCCAAACGTTCTCCTTGTTCATGTGGCTGATCTTCGCGCCGGCGATCATTGCCGCTGCTCGGCGTTTTCCGTTCGGCGAGGGATCGCAATTTCAGTGGCTTCTGCGCCACCTCGCGATCGGCACACTGTTTTCATTGACCGGGTTACTCATTGCGCATGCAATCGATTCGTGGATGCGCGCGTCTTCTGCGTCGATGGCCGCTTCGATGACACCAGGTCCGCCCGTCGTGACAAGTATTGCGGCGGGTATTCTGTTGTACCTCCTGATTGCGGTGTCGTATCAAGCGGTCGCCTATCACAATACGGCGCGCGCGCGCGCGATGGTCGCGAGCAAACTGCGCGCCGACTTGGCAGAGGCGCGTCTCGCGACGCTCGAAGGGCAGCTACATCCACACTTCGTATTTAACGCACTCAATTCGGTCGCTGCGTTGATGCGCATCGATCCGTCACAAGCTGAGGTGATGATCGAGCAACTCAGCGACCTCTTGCGCGCCACGTTGCGCACAAACCCCATGCACCAAGTTCCCCTGCGTGACGCCGTGCACATCGCCGAGCAATATCTTGCGATTGAGCGCGTGCGTTTTCAGGAGCGGCTGACGACGCAGGTGCGGGTGGCTGATGACGCGCAGCATGCGTTGCTACCGCAGTTGCTGTTGCAGCCTCTCATCGAAAACGCCGTCCGGCACGGCATCGCACCGTTGGAGAACGGCGGCGAGGTGCGCATCTCGGCGACGGTCGCGTCACACACGCTGCACATTGCCATCGAGGATACCGGCGTCGGGATCAGTGCTGCGCCGCCTGCACGCACAGGCAATGGGCTCGGCATGCGCTCGGTGCGCGCGCTGTTGTCGCAGCTCTATGGTGAACGTGGTACACTCTCGACGGCAGCGATCGTGCCGCATGGCACGCGCGTGATGATCACCTTGCCGTACACGATAGCGCCGTCGTGACGAAACTCCGTGCGCTGGTCGTTGACGATGAGCTATTGGGGCGACAGCGCTTGATCTCAATGCTGCACGACGAACCGAGCATTGAGGTGATTGGCGAAGCACACAACGGCGCGGCAGCCGTGCAGAAGATCGTCGAGCAGCGTCCCGATCTCGTATTTCTCGACGTGCAAATGCCGGGGCTCGATGGTTTCGGTGTGTTGCGGTGTTCGGCGGGCGCGCACCAACCGTTGGTGGTGTTTGTCACGGCGCATGATGAGCACGCGCTGCGTGCGTTTGACGTGCACGCCGCAGACTATCTACTCAAGCCCGTCAGCGCCATGCGGTTGCACGAGAGTGTGCAACGCGTGCGTGCTCGTCGCAACGCGCAATCACACGAGCACCGCGCGATGGCAACGACAGCACTGCTCGCGCAGCTTCCCGCCACACCGGTTGCCGTCGCGCGAATTGCCGTGCGCGTTGACGGAGAGACGCAATTGATCGCGGTGAGCGACATCACGCGCGTCGAAGCGGGCAATGATCACCTCGTAGCGCACCTGCGCCATCAGACATTGGTGATACGCGGAACGTTGAACGAGTTCGATGCCCGACTCGAGCCATTTGGGTTTGTACGCGTGCATCGCTCAACGATCGTGAGCGCCGAGGCGGTTCGATCCATCGAGTCGATCACGAAGGGCGACTACATTCTCACGATGCGCGACGGCGCACGCGTGCGGTCTGGGCGCAACTATCGTGCTGCCGTGCAATCGATGAAGCGATAGAGGACGTTGCGTTCGCGTGCAGCAACTCTCGTCATGCGGTGCGGGCATGATATCCGGTTTGACATACGTCGATAGTGACGTAGCCCCCCTGTCTGGCGGCGACGAGACGACCGTTGGTGTGGCTCCATGGGTGCGTGAAGCCGCCGTTCTCGGCCGCCGCTCGCCTCGATGCCGGCGTGCTGCTACGTCGTTTGCAGCCTGAAGATTTGCTCAGTTTGCCGAACACACGACCCATGTCGGCGCTCCGTGGGCGCTGCGGAAAGCTTCGCGTTCCCGATGCCGCACTGACGTGGCGCATTTTGTAGCGGCTCGATCCGGACGCCGTGGTGATCGTCGACATCGTTGCCAAGAAGACGCAGGCCACGCCAGCCACGGCCTTGGCGACGGGACGGGAGGGGCTACAACGGTACGATCGCGTGATTCAATCAGAGGCATGAACGATGCGGAAGGCAAGCAGTCGGCGTTGGAGGCGCAGGGGTGGGTCGTCGGAACCGAGGATGACTTTCTCGACCCCACGCTGCCGATCTTGCGAGAGCGATTCAGACGAAGAGGTGTCGGCGAGCCGCATAACGAAACTGGGTTCTGCTGCATTGCGGCCGCGCGATCTCACTCCTGCTCACCAACGGCGGGCCGCAATGTCAGCAGCAACCCGGGGTTAGGCGACACCCACTTCGCCAAGTGCCCAACGGAGGTGCGAAGGACTCAAATACCGTGCTCTGCGTTCCTGTCGCAGAGAACCGCCATGCTCTCTGTGGCTTCAGCGCAAGAATCACTTCGTTCACGTCTGCGCTCAGTCGGTGGTCGCGTTCAAGCAAAGCACACAGTGACTACAATCCGGGTGCCCACTCATCGAGTGTCATCGATGTGCCCGGTTTGATGAGTCACCCGTGCGCCCTGCTGCTCAGCTCGGCGGTTCGGAGATACCGGTATCCGAGTAGGGAGAGAATCAAGATCAGTGCGTAGAAGGGTAAGTATCCCCCGGCAAAGCCGGGGGCTTTATGACAGGGGCCGCTCAAAGCGGCCGAGCGGGGACGCTCACGCGTCCCCGGCGGATGTGAGCCGCTCGAAGCGGCGGAACGGGGACGCTGACGCGGCCCCGTGGGGGGACCGGCCACCGAATGGTGGCCGGGGTTACTTCCAGAGGTGCATTTGGTCGAACCGGTGATCGGCTTCCTCCTGCTGACGGATGTACTCCCGAATCACGCTTTCGTCGCGACCCACGGTGGAGACGAAGTACCCGCGCGCCCAGAAATGCTGGCCCACAAAGTTCTGCTTCCGCTCTCCGTACACCCGCGCCAAGTGAATCGCGCTCTTGCCTTTGATGTAGCCCACCACCTGCGAGACCGCATACTTCGGGGGAATGGACACCAATATATGCACGTGATCCGGCATCAGGTGCCCTTCTTCGATCCGACTCTCCTTCTGCCCGGCCAGCCGGTGGAACACTTCACCCAGATGTTTCTTCAGGCTGCCGTACAACACCTTCCGTCGTCGTTTGGGAATGAAAACGATGTGGTATTTGCACTC
>JANOKE010000250.1:0-1345 GCA_031419135.1 Gemmatimonadaceae bacterium | reverse complement strand
CTCAGCGCGGCCCAGAAGGTCGCGAAGGCCACAGCGTTGACAAAGACGACGTCACCCCAAGAACGCTTCTCGGTTCCGCGGAGGAGGCCCAGCCAGCGACGAAGGACACCCGGCGGTTTCGCTGGAACAGGACGCCGCACTTCGGTCAGTGCCGTTTCGAACGCGGAGTCGGCGATACCCAAGTCGCGCGCGACATCACGGAGTCGCTCAACCGTGGTACCCGACCGCGACTCGACGTCGAGTTCGATTGCGCGCGCGAGCAGGCGGTGCGCGAGCTCTTCGGAGAGCACCGTCGGCTGCGGGGGAGAAGTGTCCGAGTCCATCATGTGAGCCTCAGTGTGTCTGCGACCTAACTACTAATTCGCCTGCACCCGAAACTATGAGGCAGTCCGAAAACCCGCCATCCTCGCCGCAATATCCGCTATCCGCTGGCTAGCCGGTCCGCAGGACTCCGCACCCCGAGGCGCCCACGGTTCAGCACGTGCGTGTAGATCATGGTCGTGCTCACATCGCTGTGGCCCATCAACTCCTGTAAGGTACGGATATCGTACCCGTCTTCCAGCAGGTGCGTCGCAAACGAATGGCGGAGCGTGTGACAGGTCGCGCGTTTGTCGATACCCGCCGCCCGCACGGCGCGCTGCATCGCGCGTTGAACCGCGGTCTCATGTACATGGTGCCGACCCAACTGTCCCACCTGAGTTACGCGCCGTCGCCGAGACGCGGGGAATACCCACTGCCACGCAAAGTCTGTGCTCCATGTTGGGGCCTTGCGCTCCAGCGCGGTTGGTAAGGCCACGTGCCCAGCACCTGTGTCGCGATCGCGCACGTGGAGTGCCCGCACCCGCTCAAGATGCGCGATCAGCCCGTCGCGAGCCGACTCGGGCAAGACCGTCACACGATCTTTCCCGCCCTTTCCTCGACGAACGCGGATCTCAAGACGCTCAAAGTCAAGATCCTTGACGCGCAGCGTGAGACACTCCATGAGGCGTAGGCCACCGCCATATAGCAGCAATGAAATGAGTCGCATACCGCCATGGAGCTGCCGAAAAAGCGCCGCCACGTCAGCACGAGTGAGCACGTCGGGCAGCCGCGTGGGAGTATGGGATCGCAAGACGCGACGCAAATCGCCGATCGGCATCTCCAGCACATCCCGATACAGCACCATCAGCGCACTCAACGCCTGCATTTGCGTCGATCGCGCTACGCGCCGTTCGTCAGCCAGGTACGTGAGATAGGCCACAATGTCCGACTCACCCAATTCCGCCGGATGGCGCGTGCCGTGATATCGGATATAGCGGACGATCCAGCCCAGATAGGCCTGCTCGGTACGCGGGCTTAAATGGCG
>JANOKE010000249.1:0-1151 GCA_031419135.1 Gemmatimonadaceae bacterium | reverse complement strand
GCCACCGGCCCGGCGGACGCGTGCCGCCCATTGGTGCGCCGCCGCTCGCCGTCGCCTGCAGCCCTCAGGCCGCCGTACTTTTCGCGGCGTCTCGTACATGGATCAGGGCTGGGGGCTTGCGAATGACGCGCTCCAGCACGGTTTCCAGTGGCTCGGGGCGGTGCAAATAGAACCCTTGGGCGAAATCGATACCCAGCTCCCGTACCCGTTCAAGCACGTCTGCGTGGTCTACGAACTCGGCCACCGTCTTGACGCCTACGACGCGCGCCACATCGACGAAGCAGCGCACGGTCGCGTCATCCAGCGGATCAACGAGGAGGTCCTTGATGAACTGCCCATCGATCTTGATGAGGTCGACCTTGAGCGTCTTGAGGTAGCCGAAGGACGACGCCCCAGCGCCGAAGTCGTCGAGGGCGATACGCACGCCCAGCGCGCGCACCTGCGTGATGAACTCGGCAGCGTCCGCCATGTTGGTCACTGCCGCCGTCTCGGTGATCTCGAGACAAATGCGCTCGCAGATGGCCGGCCCGGCCGCGCTGAGCGCGCTGATCGCGTGTCGATGAAACGTGCGATCGCCAATGCTTTGGCCAGAGACGTTGATACAGAGCATGCCAACACGGGACACGTCGGGCATGGCCGTGAGCGTTTGGAGCACGTGTTGCAGGACCCAGCGATCCACGCGCGTGGCGAGATGGAAGCGCTCCGCCGCCTGCAGGAATGCACCGGGCTGTGTCAGCTGACCGTTCTGCTCCTGCAGTCGAATCAGCACTTCGGCGTGCAGTTCGCTGCAACCGGGGCGCAGGGGGTCGATGCGCTGCGCATGGAGTATGAAGCGATTCTCATCGAGCGCGTGTTCAATGCGGGTGGCCCACTCAATCTCGCCATGGCGCGCGCGCATGATCTGGTCCGTCTCGTACCAGACGTGGACCCGGTTGCGGCCCGCTTCTTTGGCGGCATAACAGGAGGTATCCGCCGCTTGCATGGCTGCAGCGGGCGTAGCCCACCGCCCGTCCAGGATGACCAACCCGATGCTGGTGCCGATGCGGAATCGCCGATCGCCGTACACAAATCGGAAATCGTCCATCTGTTCGCAGATCTGCTGCGCCACCCGTTGGGCCTGTTCGGCTGCGCAATCCGCCAGAATGATGCCG
>JANOKE010000248.1:0-1984 GCA_031419135.1 Gemmatimonadaceae bacterium | reverse complement strand
GACTTCCCGCGCCGCCGCTCGCGGTCATGCTGATGGTGTTTGCACTTACCGGCATGGCCGTGCTGCTCGATCTCGCGAAACTCGGCAGCGGCGCCATGATGGGGTGGGCGCTGGCCAACCTCAGCATCGCGATGGTGGCATTCCTCTGGTCGTCGGGAAGCGATGCCGCGTTGCAAGCAGTACTCACACGCACGCTGTCGTCGCTCCAGCTCATTGCCTTCGTAATCCTGCTGGCCGATGCCCGTGTTCGACGCGTCGCACGCGCCGCCATTGTCGCAACCAGTCTGCTGGCCGTGGTGATGAACCTCTGGGAGATCACGCATCCCATGGCATTCAGCATGTCGCTTGGCCGGTCGGCCGGCTTTTATGTGAATCCCAACATCACCGGCGCCGCCCTGATCGCCAGTATGCTGCTGGGGCTTCCGGCGGTGCCCGCGCGCCTCCGTGAGGTGTATGTGCTGACCGTCGCGGTGGGAGTGTTCACAACACTCTCGCGCGGCGCCCTGCTGTGCTGGTTGATTATCATCGCGTTTCTTGTCGCATCGCGCGCCGTGCGTGGCAAGCGACTGGCGATCACGTTCGCGGTCGGCGCAACCCTGGCTCTGTCCGTTGCCAGCGCCATGCTGGCGAAGGGACAACTCGGCTACCTGGGTGGCGGCGCCGAACAATTCGTGCGCAAACGCCTTGCCATCGGCAGCAAGGAGCAGCTGGACACCGACGTGAGCGCGTCCTCACGATCCCATCTGGCCATGCGCGCCGTCGAGATGTTCGGAGAACGCCCGCTGAACGGTCATGGCACCGGTGCGACGGTTGAGTGGAGCGAGCCCGAATCCACGCACAACATCTATGTTCGCCATCTCGCCGAATACGGATTCGCCGGCGCGTGGCTGGTGCCGCTTTTGCTGGTGCTCTGTTGGCGTGCCGCGAACGTGAACGGGATCGGCGACACCGTTGAACCGTCGCTGCGCGTAGCAACGTCGCGCGCGTTTGTCGTTTTTGTTGGATTGTGGGGACTGTTCAGCCACAACGTGATCGACGATGGATTCGTGCTTTTGGGTATCGCCCTCACTGCGGCGATTCCCGGTGTCACCCCACCCGCAACGACACAGCCGCGCACCCTCTCCGCAGCGGTCGGAGGTCGCCCATGACGTCGGCGCAGCGGGTCTTGCGCATCACCGGTGGCCACCTCGCGGTTACCGGTGATGGCTCGGCAGAGCGTGAGACATCACTCTCGATCCTCGTGCTGCTGGGAGGGCTCGGTGTCGGCGGCGCCGAGCATCAGGCGATCATGATCGCCGGAGCCCTGCAACATCGCGGACACCGCGTCACCATTGCGTCGCTGGCCGACGGGCCCTTGCACGCCACGATTGATCAACTGGGGATTCCACTCGACGTGCTGGCACGCCCGCTGTCATTCTCGCCGGCCGCCATTCCGGCGCTCGCGCGCACGATGCGGCGTCGCGCGCCCGATGTGGTGTACGCGTTTCTCGACGTCCAATGGCTGATGGCGTTGGCCGCGCGCACGATGGCGCCAGGTGCCCGCGTGGTGCTTGGACTGCGCTCCAGTCAGTACTTCCAGCATGCTCAGGGCACGCGCGACCGAGCGGTGCATCACCTCACGCGACGATTCGCCCGATTCGCCGACTTGCTTATCGCGAACAGTCCGGCCGGTCTGGACGACTTCAATCGTTGCGTGCCGAGTGCGCCGAAAGGCATCGTCGTACCCAACGGAATCGATCCCGCCCGCTTCTCGCGTGATCCCGGCGGACGTCGCATGCTGCGTGCCGAATGGTCGGTGCCTTCAAACGCCGTCGTCGTTGGTCATGTGGGTCGGCTCGATCCGGTAAAGGACCACGAGACGCTTATCAAGGCAGTTGCACAGGTCGCCCGGCACGATCCGCGCGTGATGCTGGCCTGCGTTGGTGAGGGAACACCAGCGCGGGTCGAGGCGCTGCGGCACTGCGCGGTCACACACGGCGTCAGT
>JANOKE010000247.1:0-1009 GCA_031419135.1 Gemmatimonadaceae bacterium | reverse complement strand
TTGAGGTGGGCGCGACGAATGTCTCGCACGACATCGCTCCGGTACCCACGGATACTGGTGTCGGCCACGGCCTTGACCAACGCCGCCACCGCAGGCGCGGTACGAATATCGCCCAGCACGAACGCTGCACGACTTTGCGATGTCGATGTGAAGTTGTCGAGAAAACGCGCCACATACGCCACGGAATCGGGACCAGTCAGGTTAGCCTGTCGCGCGGCGGTCCCGTACCGCGAAAGAAGATTCCTACGCCAATCTTCCGGCAATTGCAGCAGGACTCGATCCAGTGGCGCTACCGCCGTGTTACCGAGCGCGGCAACGGCCGCCCGCTCTCCGCGGGTGCATTCGTCGCAAAAAAACCACGATTCGAGCACTCCGATTTGCTGCGTTGTGAGCCCGTCGGACCAGTACTTGGCGCACGAACAGGCGGCCGTCAACACGATCGTGAGCGCCAACAACAGCGCGGCGGTGCGGCTGGGGTAGTGTGTCGTGGCGTACATCAATGTTTCCCCACATCCACGGCGAGTTTGGGACAGGGCTCCTGCGTGTCACGCGAGCTCTGACACCGCAGGGTATTGCCAGTGCGAATTTTGGGAGGAGTAGCGCCGCTTCGAGTCACGTTCACCCATGATCGCTCATCCACATTCATGCGGAATACCTGACCCAACGAAAGGTGGTCGCGCGGCAGTCCGACGGTGGCGTTCTCCTGCGCCCACATCAGGTTGGTGGGGTCGAAGGTATCAAGAAACGTGGTATGTCCCCCTAGCCAGTCATCGCTGAGCGTGGCCATTGAAAGGCCCATGAGATGCGCCAACTCGTGGGCGAATGTCGAGGGCAGCATGCGAGCCTTCGATATGATCAGGATCCTGGGTTGGCCGTCGGTGCCAACACAGGCCAGTCCTCGCACACCCGTGTCGTCTCCAAACATGATGTGCTCGACATACACAACGTTCAGGGTGCCCGGACGAATTGCGTTAATGCCAATGCCAAGTTGAGCCGCTGCGCCGAAGCA
>JANOKE010000246.1:0-12177 GCA_031419135.1 Gemmatimonadaceae bacterium | reverse complement strand
GACGAAGACGCCCGCCGAGCCGCCGATGCCATACGGCGTCCGCGTGAGGAGGAGCGGCAGGTTCTCGCGTTGGACCTGCGGCGTGTAGATCTGCGTGTGCAGCTTCACGCCATCGCGCATCGGGATCATCACTTCGGTGAGCGCAAACGCGGCCATGCGCGCGCTGTCGGCCGCGCTGAGACCCTGCGCCTGCAGCAGGGACATCGCGACCGGCGAACATGAGAGCAGCACCGCCGACGCAGTGAGCGCTGCGAGTCGGCGGGTGCGCAGGCCGATGTGCATGAGGTTCATGAATGGAAACCTGAACCGTTCACGGTTTTACTTGGCGATGTTGGGGTTGTTCACGCGTTCCACATCAGGAAGCGGGAAGCACGTCTGCGTGCCGTACGCGCCGCCGCCCCCGGGGTAGGCCGTCCCGGCTGCCGGTGTGAGTGCCAGGTTCAGTCGTCGCATGTCACCGAGACGGTGTCCCTCGAGGAACAGCTCGCGCCGGCGATCCTCGGTGATCGTAACCAGCACCTCCGCACTGGTCTGGCCGGTGACGTCGTACGCCGGCACACCAGTGCGCGTCGCGCGGACCGCGTTGATCGCGACAGCGGCTCCCGCCAGATCGCCCGCCGCCTGTTTTGATTCGGCGACGATGAGTTGCGCCTCGGCCCAGCGCGCGATCGGCGTCACCGTCGTCAGGAGAGGATACTTGTCCGGCGTCCAGATGGTTGATCCTTGCGCCGTGCCCGTGCGGCCGGTGTTGGTCACCGCCACGCGCGGGTCCGGCGCGCCGTTGATCGTGAGCCCGCGGAACGCGGCGTCGACCGTGCTGAACTGATTCTGATTCACTGACAGGAACGACATGTTCTGTCGGCGGACTGCGACATTGTCGGTACCCGTGTTCGCGACAAAGCCCGCCGGAATGCGCGCCGCATCCGTGCCGGCGGCCGCCGGTTGCTTGAGGTTGAGCAGCGTCCGGGCGCGACCGAGCAGGGCGATGTTGAGCGTCGCGGCATCGTTGGCCGTCGTCGCCGCGGTTACCGCCGAGTCGAAGCGGATTTTTGCCTCGCCGAACAACTGCGCCGGCGTCATTTCCGGGCTGAGGTTGACGGCCGCCGAGCACATACCTTCGCCCAGAAGCAGGAGGCTGTAACCGGCGTATGCTGCCGCCTGGCTGATGAGCTTCACGCGGCTCACGCCAACAGGCAGGCTGGCGTCTGTCCATTCGCGCAGTCGTGCGAGGACTGTGTCGGCGGACCCGCGCGCTGTCGAAAGCGTGGAGTAGATCGGCGGCTGCTGGTTGGCCCCGCATGCGGCCGTGCCATACGTCGCATTGGTCGTGAGCCGGCGCGCGTCGTAGTCAAAGTTGGCCACGCTGCCGATCGCATTCGAGAGCTCGTCGATGAGCAGGCCGCTGCCAACGACATAGCGTGTGTACGCGCACTCGAAGTCGGAAATGGCGCCGTTCACGAGCAACTGCGCGTTCGACGGGACGTACAACGTAGACGCGGACACCTGCCCCGGATTCACCTGCTGGAGAGCGGTGATGTCGGTGCACGCCGTGGTGCCGGCGGCGATGAGGACGACCCCGAAGGTCGCAATAGTATGGATTCGCATGAATATCACCAGGCGATGTTGATGGAGGCGGTGAACATCCGAAACGGCGGCGTGACGGCCTGATCCAGCGCCGTTGTGGTGGTTCCCGCATTGTTCGCGTTGGCCTCAGGATCGAGACCGCGATACTTGGTGGACGTCATGAGATTGCGACCGGACAGTGTTATGCTCGCGCGCGACCTGAGCCACGACTCGGGTAACGTGTAGGTGGCTGATACCTCGCGCAGCTTTATGAACGACGCGTCCTGGTAGTACTGCGAGGTGATCCCCTGCGCGGGTGCCGTCGCGGTTGCCTCGGCGAGGTAGACCGGCGAATACTCGAGCGGGTAGTAGTTGGCGCGGCAGAACGCGGCGCCTACGCCACCCGTGCAGCGGAGCTGCTCGATGGCATTCTGTATACGATTGCCTTTGCGGAAATCGCCGAGCGCGTACAGGCGAATCCGTTCACCAATGGTGACGGTGGTGCCGAGCGCACCGATGACCTTGGGCGTCGGCGTTCCGAGGTACACAAACGGTGCCTGTGCGCAAGCAATGGCCGGCTTGCCCGGTCCGCCGTCGCAGAGCACGTTCGTAGCGAGGTTGGTGGTGGCGTCACGATCGGCCGAGACGACCGTCTTGGCCCAGATGCCGCCAATCGGATAGCCGATGATGTTGGCGTTTCCGGGGGCCGTGACGACGTTGTTGATGCCACCGAGATCGCGGATCTTGTCGCCGTTCGTGGCGAAGTTGCCGGTGATCTCCCACGACCACGATTGGCGGTTGATCGCGCGATAGACGGCCAGAAGTTCGACGCCGCTGTTGTCGACGCGGCCGAGGTTGCGGAACTGCGAGCCCGGGAAGCCACTGGAGGGCGCCACCGGCTGGCTCACGATCTGGTCAATCGTCTTCTTCGTGTAGTACGTGAAATCAAGCGACAGCTTCTTGAAGAACCCGGCTTCGAAGCCCAGCTCGACTTCCTTGCCTCGTTCCGGACGCAGGTCCGGGTTGCCGAGCGACGAGGGCGTGACAGCGGCGGATCCGTTCGGACCGGTGGCGGCGGCGAATGTCCGAAGCGCGGCGAACGCAGCAGGCTGACGGCCCGATTCACCGTACGCACCGCGCAGGCGCAATACGTCGAGCGCTCCCTTGAAGGGGAAGAACTCCTCTTCACTGATTACCCACGACGCGCTCACCTTCGGGTAAGTGACCCAATCGAAGTCCGCGCCGAAGGCACTGTTGTTGTCGACGCGTAGGCCGGCGTTGACGTACAGCTTTTCGCGCCACGAGAACTGCTGTTCGGCATAGGCGCCTATCGTGGTGTTGACCACTTCGCTCTGCGTGGATCCCAGCGGGGCGGTCGCACCGGAGACCACCTCGACGCCTGGGGCCGGGAAGGCCGTACCGCCAAGGAAGCTCGTGTTGATCCCGGTCTTGTAGAACTGCCCGCCAAGCGATGTCCGCGACCCGAGCTGGTCACCGAGCTTCGCCTTGAATGTGCCACTGTAGTCGGCACTGATGATCTTGTTCCGGCGCAGCGTCTGACCGATGCTGCCGCTGGCGGCCGTGGGCGTGAGGTATCGAGCGAGCTCTGGTGGCGCGAACCGTTCGAGCGAACGCGCATCCTCGCCCGTGAAGTCGATGCCGACGATGGCGCGCTGGGTGAACCAGGTGGCGGGCGTGTTCGTCAGCGTCGCACTGGCCGTGAAGCGGTCAATGCGATCGGAGTTGTCGTAGAGCTGTTGCGGCACCTCGGGCACGCCGGCGAAGAAGCCGCGCGTGGCGGTGAACAAGTTGCCGTGGCCGACCTGCGCACCGAGGAGCGGAGATGCACCGACATCCGCGCCGAGGTGATTCGACGCCGAGACGTAGTTGAGGCTCGTCGCAAACAGTGTGGATGGCCGGACCTGCACATCGAGATTCGAGTGCATCGAGAGCTGGCGAATCGAGTTGTTCGGCTCGACACCCAGCGAGTTCTCGTACGTGCCGCTGAAGTAGTAGCGGAGCTGCTCCTTGCTGCCGGAGACAGAGCCAGTGTACTTGCGCAACTGCCCAATGCTGTAAATGGCGCGTCCGCTGTCCTTCTCCTGCGCGATCCCGTTCCACGTGGCTATCGCACCGGAAGCAGGGATCCTGTAGTAGTTCGTCTCCACGCGTTCGGCGCTGTTGGCGAACTCCATTGTGCCAGTCTCCACCTGCAACGTCACAAGCGGCTTGGTGCCGACCTTGCCGCGCTTCGTGATGATCTGGATGACGCCGTTGGCGGCTTCGGTGCCATAGATGGTCGCGGCTGCCGGTCCCTTGATGATCTCGATGCTTTCGATGTCGTTCGGATCGATGTCGTTAAGACGGCCGGCGACGGTTGCTCCCTGCCCGCCGAGGCGTCCGGCAACCGCTTGCGGCCCGCTGCTCGTTGCATTGTTGATGCGAATGCCATCGAGGTAGATGAGCGGCGCGTTCTCTAGCGAGAGGCTGTTGCGCCCGCGCACCTCGAGAGCCGGCCCCGAGCCGAGTCGGCCGCTGCGGGCGCGAACGGTGACCCCTGGTGCTCGTGCACTGAGCAGGCTCGTCACGTTGGGTGATCCAGACTTTTGAAGTTCGCCCGGGGCGTTGATCGTGGTGACGGCATTGCCGATGGAGCGCAGCTCCTGCGCACCCGCGGTCCCTGTCACGACAACTTGGTCGAGCGCGAGCGCGCTCGCGGTGAGCGCGACATTTGCCGTCACCTCGATGCCGACGGCAACGGTGACTGACTGTCGCCGGGCCGTAAAGCCTATTCGGCGGACGACGAGCGTATGCGTCCCGGCCGGAACATTCACGAGACGATATCGACCGTCCGATCCCGACGTCGTGCCGAGCGAACTGCCCTCGATCACGACGGAGGCGGCGGCCACTGCGCCGGTCGACCCGGCATCAGTGAGGCGACCAACAACCGTGCCGCCTTGAGCGAACGCGGACGCTGGCGTGAAGAGGAGAAATGCACCAACCAGGGCAGAGGCCGTGCAACGCACGGCCTTGCGGCAGGAGGTGAGGAGGCCGGGGAGACGCCATCCTGGCGAGGATCGCATGCGTGGCTCCAACGAGTCGGGAGGGGAAAAAACGAGGAAGAAGAACGCCAAACATTACGTATGCGTTTTGGTATACTATCTTGTATACACCTTTCCGCCAAGCTAGGATTTAGATCACAGTTCGGCAAGAGCGGGTAGCGTTCTCCTCCCCGGGCACCTACGACCGAGCCGACCAACTGCTAGTGATTCGCTCCTCTTTCGACCGATCTGCCCCGACGACCGCCGAGACATCCCATGTCTCCGAGGACGGTTTGGTGTTTCGCCGGGTGGCGACCCTCGAGGAGTACCACGAGTGCGTGGCGATTCAGGAGGAGACCTGGGGCGACAATTTCCGCGAGCGGGTCCCGACCGCGATTCTCATGGTCTCGCAGAAGCTGAGCGGAGTCTGTGCAGCGGCATTTACACCGGCCGGGCGGATGCTCGGATTCGTCTTCGGAATCACCGGCCCCTACCGAGGCGAGCTGTCACACTGGTCGGACTTGCTGGCCGTGCGCCCCGATGCGCGCGGAACGCACGTGGGCGAGCGACTCAAGCGATACCAGCGTGAACTCTGCCGCGACGTCGGGGTCGGCACGATCTACTGGACGTTCGATCCGCTCGTCGCCCGCAACGCGCATTTCAACCTGAGACGGCTCGGCGCCCGGGTGTCCGAATACGTGGTCAACATGTACGGCAGCAACACCGGTAGTCCGCTGCACGGCACGCTCGATACGGACCGCTGGGTCGCCGCGTGGGACCTCACGTCGGCGGACACCGGCACGGCAGCAGCAGCCCCGCACGCCGACGGCGAGTTCGTGGTCCGTCCTACCAGCAAAGGATCGATGCCAGCGAGCGAAGCCTTTGTCGCGGCGCCTTTCGTGCGCGTGGCCATCCCGGCCGACTTCGAAGTGCTATCGCCGGCGCAGCGTGTTGCATGGCGACAGGCGACCCGTCAGGCGTTCCTGCATTATCTCGCGCTCGGCTATCAGGTCACCACGTTCCAGCGGGCGACGTTCGACCAGCCGCCGTTTTTCGAACTGGCGGCCGACGTCTCACTCGACTGACTCACACAAAATCGTAATGGCCCGTCTTGAACAGATCACCCTCCGCGAAATCCGCCTGCCGTTGCGCGAGCCGTTCCGGATTTCGTCGGGCGTGTGCACGGAACGACGAATCCCGTTGCTGGAACTGCGCGACGTCGACGGCGTGACAGTGTGGAGCGAGTGTGTCGCGCTGGAACTGCCGAACTACAGCGCCGAAGCAATCGACACGGCATGGCATGCCATGAGTGAGTGGGTCGCGCCCCGCGTGATCGGCCGCGAGTTCGCGCATCCGGGCGACGTGCATCCGCTGCTCGAAGAGGACTTCCGCGGCAACTGGATGGCGAAGGCCGCCATCGAGATGGGTATGTGGGTGCTCGAGGCGGAACGTCAGGGCGTGCCCCTCGCAAGGCTGCTTGGCGGCACACGCAACGAAATCGCCACCGGCATCTCCCTCGGCATCCAGCCATCGCCGGAAGCGCTGGTGGAGAAAGCCCGTGCCGCGCTCGCACAGGGGTACCGCAAGATCAAGATCAAGATCGCGCCCGGCTACGATGTGTCATTCGTGCGCGCCGTGCGTGAGGCGCTCGGTCCTGGGGCCCCGCTCATGGCGGATGCCAACAACGCGTACCAGCTCTCCGATGTCGCGCTGCTAGCGCAACTGGACGATCTCGCCCTCATGATGATCGAGCAGCCGCTGGCATGGGACGACATCGTGCAACACGCCGAACTGCAGCGACAGCTCCAGACACCGCTGTGCCTCGACGAGTCGATCACGTCGTTGGATCGTGCCCGTGACATGGTCACGTTGGACGCCGGGCGCATCATCAACATCAAGCCCGGGCGCGTCGGCGGGTTTACGAGTTCAATCGCGATCCATGACTTCTGCGTCTCGAACAGCATTCCCGTGTGGTGCGGCGGCATGCTGGAGAGCGGCATCGGCCGAGCGTGCAACGTGGCACTGGCTTCGCTTCCTGGTTTCACCAAGCCGGGAGACCTGTCGCCGAGTGCGCGCTATTGGGAGCGCGACGTGGTGACGCCCGAGTGGACGATGAACAGCGAGGGGATGGTTGCCGTGCCGCTCGATCGTCCCGGCCTCGGCGTGGACGTTGATCGTGATCGCATCGACAATCTCACGGTGCGAACCGCGATACTCCGGTAACCGACTGGGCTCGGAGAGCTTCCGCCCTGTTGCCGTCCCGGCAGCCGCTGAAAGTCACCAGCGCTGTCGCCGGATGGTCGGTAGCTTGCCTACGTCTCCACCGAGTCCGGCCCCGCCGAAGTGTACGTGCGCCCGTTCCCGAACACCGCTGACTGCCGCTGGCAGATCTCTCTGCCCAGGGCGGGCAGTTCACGCCCGGCGACTGCTCCGCGGAGCCGGCTCCGACCGTGTGGACGAACCGGTCGCGGTCGAGAACTTCTTCGAGGTGAAGCACAAGCGTCGGTGCGCGGTTCGGCCGCGTGCGCATCAGCTGCTCGGTCGATCGACTCGCGCGATGAGTGGAAACGCGCCTGGATCGCGGATGGACGTAACTGAGAGGTCGACGTCGAGCTGCGGCCAGTACAGGTGCTCCGGGGTTGGCCATGCAACGTCCGTCAGTTGGGCGATCGTCGCGTCACGGAACCACGGGAACTCGGAGAACGGCACGGCCAGCTCCTCGCCGCCCAGCAGCAGCCAGAAGCCGTGTGGTGAGACGTGCGTGACTTCAGCGACCGAAGTGTCGGGTCCAGGCATCGCGGATCTCCAGTTCATGCCGACGCACAACGGCGTCGGCGTCTGCCACGACGTGTGGCGAAAGTCCGATGACGACGGCGAGCTCGATGGCGGGGCTCAGCCAGAACTTTGCCTCTCCGTCCGAGTGGGCGACGTGGCCGTGCATCCGCCGCTCCTCCCGCGAGAATGAAGAAGAGCCGAAACGGCCCATCGCGCAGCACGGTCGGCGACATGCGACGGAATCTACACAGGAAGTAGTACCTCAGCGGCGCGCGCTGGCGTCGATCACCGCTGGGCTCACTCGATGAGCATCGTGCCCGCACGCCTCACCACCGCCGGCAGTTTTCATACCGGAGTATGGACGCATGTCACCCGTACGGTGCCACATCAACGTTGACCGGAGAACGATCGCTTCATGGCATTCAGCCTGCTCGCGCTGCTCGACGACATCACCTCGATGCTCGACGACGTCGCGCTGCTCACGAAAACCGCCGCAGTCAAAGACGACCGGCGTCATGGGCGACGACCTCGCACTCAATGCCGAGCAGGTGTCGGGCGTCCGCGTCGAGCGGGAGCTGCCGGTGGTGTGGGCGGTGGCGAAGGGCTCGTTCATCAACAAGCTCATTCTCGTGCCGACGGCGTCGGTCTCGGGGCAACAACCGCCGATCTCGCCAAAGCCATTCAGACGAAGAAGCGTCGGAAAGCCGCCTAACCAGCGCCCGTCAAGTGCTTTGCTCAGGAGCGAAAACAGCAACGCTTCGGCCGAGGCTTGTGCTCACTGTGATCACCCGGTTCCGTTCCACCGCAGCCCAGCAGGCGGAGCGACGGCGTGAAACTCTCGCCGACGAGAAGCGTCCGGTCCATCGGACTCAACCGCGTCTGGAGATCAGCATCGCACCCGCATCCAACCGCGAAGAGGAGGGCGCGGCTGACGCAGCGCAAATTCACTGATCAGGGCTCCTTCACCCAGTCCGTTTGACGTTACGAGAATCGTATCGCTGACGAGCTGCTGATTCTGTGTCATCCACTCGACCGCAGGGATGAACCCCAGAGGCTCCCTCGGCTTGACATTCATGGAAGCCAGCGACGGGAGCTGAGGTTGCGACTCTCCCGCATCAGCGCTTCAGCTCAGTCAATCGATTGGCTGGCCATGTCTTGTGGTAGACCGCATTTGGGGCGCGACGGCAACAAACAGCTTTTCACCGCCGAAGACAAACTGACGGATGGTCGAACGAGTGGCCGCCAAGGGCCACTCGCGTTCGTTTGACCGCTTGCGCAACAGTTCGGTGATGCTCGGGGTGGGACCTCCGACAATAGTGGGGACACCACTTCTTTCACCCCACTATCGGAGTCCTCATGACCGAGATCACGCTCGACGGAATCCTCGACGCCCTCGAACATGCGCGTCAGCGGGCCACCTACGGCGCCGTCGCCAGTCTGCTTGGCAAGACGCCGCGTGCGCTGATGCGCGGGAAGGACCGCGGTCAGCATCATTCGTGGATAGTCAATCGCAACAATGGACTGCCGACCGGCTACGACGAGGCGCTACTGCACCCCGAACTCGCGCGGAACGAGCATATCATCGATTCGCGCGAAGACCTGGAAGCCTGGCTTTCCAGCAAAACGCTCGCGCAAGGCGCCGGGAAGGAGTAGCCGCGGGGCTTCGCCTCGTTCTGCGTGCAAGGGTGATCAGGGCGCCTCGCCTGCGGTCGAATGGTGCTGCAGGCAAACAATGGTGCCAGTTCTCGCAGCAATTGCGCCTACCTTTGCCTCCGACTCGCAGCGCGTGCATCACAGTGCACGCGTCGTTCTCACCGGCCTGCCGGTGGTGACCCTGCCGAGGTGGCGGAATTGGCAGACGCGGGGGACTGTGGATTCTGTTCCTTCAACGGCGTCCGGGTTCGATCCCCGGTCTGGGCACGGGCGAGTCGCCATTGACGGCTATGCAGGCCCACAACACTCTTCCAATACCGTTGAAGGAGCGAAGGTCACAGTAGATGCGGGGCAGCGCTATTCACACGCGCTGTCCCGTTTCTAGTATGTGTTGTGGTGCGATCCGCCAGCGCGAACCTGAGCTTCTCAGGCCAGCGCGACTTCTACCACTCGGGGTCTGCCAGTATCGCGTAGGCTGCGGTGTGCACGAACGGATCGGGATCTTTGCGCGCGCTTCGCTTGGCGCTCTGCCGCGCGAGACAGGGCATCAGGAAGAGAGATGGCCGTCCGACTCATCGCGAAAGGTTCGGCGGTGAATGTGCGTGTTTTCACGTGACAGCCGTCGCTGAAAAGCCGCACCGGAATCGGCAGGTCGACCACCTGCGCCGTCGCAATCGACCCGGGGCGGAGCTGCAGCGGTCTTCATGGATCGTGGCACGTTCCGCGAGCTCGCCGACGTCAAACTTTTCCCGGTTCGTGCGGGCGCTTGGCTGACCCCAGTCAGCGGTGAGCCTGCTCAGAGACCCGAGTCTTCAGGATCGAGATTGATGCCCAAGTGATCAAGCACGCGATCCTCGATTTGGCGCCTGATACTCAGGTTGTTCAGGGAACCAACACGAGACAAAAGTCGGGATTTTGAGATCGTTCGAATCTGTTGAGGCATCACGATGCTTTCCAATGGGTTGCCTGCTTCGTTTGCCGGCAAGATCACTTCAAATGCATAGACAGCTCGTGCCTTGTTTCCAGTCTTTGTCAGCGGCAACACTGTTACGACATCGAATGCCTTGTTGAAACCATCATTGGACACAATGAGAACAGGGCGGCTCTCGCCACCCTGTTCTCGACCGACTGACGGCTCAAGATCGGCTTGAAATAGGTCCCACTGCAAGACCGTTCCGGTATGAGCCATGAGAAAGAATGCTAAAGTCCGTCCGAATCTGAAATCGCAAAATCTCGCGCTACGTCGGACATCGAACGCAGAAATTCAGCGTCCTTTGCCGCGGCCTCATAGGATGCGTATAGAGCAGCTCTTTTCGTCCGTCTCACTTTTTCCTCAACAGCCGACTCAACAAATGCGCTGAGGTTCTCAGCTCCACCCGACAGAACGATCGCTTTCGCGGCCTCCAACACATCGGCGCGCAAGGAAAGTGATGTCTTTTCTCGGACGATCTGGTCCTGGCGTCGACGTCTGGTGATGGGGCCGGATGCTCTTCGTACCTGATCGCTCATAATTCCTCCTAAAGAACTCTCTTTAGTATTACGGTACGTCCTACTAAAGGCAACCTCACTTCTACTAACAGCTGCGGCGCCGCCTGGTCCTGTTCGGCCCTTCCGGCTAAAAAGTGTTTCATTAAAGTGGACTAACAAATGGCTTTTTAGACGGACGTTGACACTCCATCTCTGTAGTCTAAATTTATCAGACTTAACCGCCTCTGACGGCACTATTTTTAGACTGCTCTGCCATGCTGTACTTCGCTGACACCACTTCGCACTCGCGAATGCTCGCCAAACGTGTCGAGCGCGGAACGCTCATTCGCCTCGCTCAAGGCATCTACTCTGACGATCGGGTCACGAGCGCGGAGGAGCAGATACGAGCGGCGGCCGTTCCCATCGCCGCCCACTTCTACAAAGACGCATACCTCTCACACCGTTCGGCCGCAGTCCGCGGACCCGTCGGCGACATCCTGTTCCTGTCGCAGACTGGCGGCAAGAAAAACGCGCGTCAACTCCCCGGCCTCCGTGTCGTGCGCGCACAAGCATTGCGCCATCCGGAAACGGAACGGATCGAGCTGCCGCTTGAAGTCGTCACAACCAAGGACGACGTACCGGCAACAATCACGGCGAACGTATCCAGCGCGCTACAAACGGTCTTCGAGTGCTTGATGACGTCGCGGCACTATCCCCAAAGACAGCTGTCTCAAGCCGCCCTCCTTCAACTGATTACCGCGCTCAGCAAGAAGGACATGGCGCGAGCGAAGGCCTTCGCTGAGCGCAACCAGCTGGCATCCGAGTATGCACAATTCGAAAAGTTGGCATCCGAAGCGAGTCAGCAGACCACCATTCACACCGAGGGACTTCGACGGTTCGAGTTGTACTTCTACCACTGGCACGTGGGTTCACTCACCGCGCTGAGCAATGCCGAATTCCGATTCCAGTACCACGAAGGCTGGACACTGGAATTGTCGAAAGAGCTGCCGCTATCCCGTGAGTCTGGTGTTTCGTACGAAGGTCCGCGCATGCCCGCCTTCTTTGAGAATTTCCTGCCGGAGGGCTGGACCGAAAACCGAATTGTCAGGACCTATCAGATTGACCCGAATGATACGGTCTCACTGCTCGCGAGCACGCGAAAGTATCTGTCAAACCTGACACTCCGTCCGCTCAATATTCCGGACGCGGAGTTTCGGCTGGACACACATGGCACTCGCCTTCGGGACATTGAGCCAGATCCCGATAAAGCGATTCTCGCCACGGAGCACATTGAAGCCGACCCCGAGACCAACATCTTCTGGAGAGAACTCAAGAAGCGCGGCGCCGTCGGCTTATCAGGGATACAGCCCAAATTACCGGTGTCGCTCAGCATGGAGTCGTCCGCGCCCACCGTGAGAATTGGTGATCTCCGAACGTCGTGTACGCATATCCTCAAGTTCCAATCGCCCCACTACGTGTCGCTGGTCGAAAATGAGTGGGCGACGATGGAGCTTGCGCGGCGAACTGGCCTGCACGTTGCTCCTGTTCGACTGATCACGTTCGAGGACGACAGCCCGTTCCGGGGAAACTCACTGATTGTCGAGCGATACGACATTCCAATGCGTTCATCGCTGGAGAAAGAACCTTCGCGCATTGACCTCGTGCTGCAGGAAGACGC
>JANOKE010000245.1:0-1328 GCA_031419135.1 Gemmatimonadaceae bacterium | reverse complement strand
CGCGGAAACGCGGCGATAGTTTGCCAGTTCGGTCAGCCGGGCCCTCAGGGCATGCCGATAAGGGATTCGGTTGAGATACCGCGAGGTGACGGCGTTCTGTGCCGCGACCCAGGCCTCGGTGTCGACCGACGTATCATCCTCGAGCCACCGATACGGATCGGCCACCGGTACCCCGTGATACAGGTCCAAATGGTCTACCCGTCGGGTTGCGGGGTAGGCCACCGTGGAATTCCGGGGAACGTGGGTAGCCGGGAGCGAGGGCATTACGTGGTGCGAAGGGTGGCGTAAAATGAGTCTGCGGCATCCCTAAGCATCGGCATTGGGAGGCAAAACCGAAATGGCCCACTGGCGCAATGGTGACAACATTCGCTATGATTCCAAGCTCTGCCGGAATATTGGTGGATCACAGCAGGGCTTCCCGGGGCCCGGAGCGGTTCGCCGTCTCCAGCGCCTTGGCGGCGATGCCATGTCGGCTCCGGACGGGGGAATTCGCTCCCGCATCCGCGTCACGGCCTCTCGCGATGGCCGCAGTCGGCTGTTCCGACTGATCGGCTTTGACGGCACCCAACACCGGGCTGACCATGCGGCCCCGGAGTGACATATGCATCCGTTCATCGAAACGCAGAAGGAATGGCTGAAAACCAATATCCCGCCATTCCGCCCGGGTGATACCGTGCGCGTGAACGTCCGCGTGAAGGAAGGCGAGAAAGAGCGCGTTCAGGCGTTCGAAGGCGTGTGCATTGCGCGCCGCGGCGGCGGCGTCAGTGAGACCTTCACGGTGCGCAAAATCTCCAACGGTGTGGGTGTTGAGCGCATTTTTCCGCTGCACAGCCCCATGATCGCGGATATCGTCGTGGTGCGCCGTGGTGCCGTGCGTCGCGCCAAGTTGTACTACTTGCGTGACGTGGTGGGCAAGGCCGCGCGCATCAAGGAGCGCAAGGTCAACCGCGTCACCCCGGGCAAGTAACCCGCCAGCCGGTCGGCCACTACCGTCCGCGAGCGCGGCATGCCGCGCTGGAGTCCGATCGAACGCGTGCTACGCAACGAATTCGGACCGCACATTGCGGGTGTCGACGAAGTTGGACGGGGCCCGCTGGCGGGCCCCGTTGTCGCATGCGTCATCGTGATGCCGCACAACCCACGGGCCATTGCCGGCGTCAACGATTCCAAGCAGTTGACCGCTGCCATGCGCGAACGACTGGCCGTGTTGATTCAGGCGCGGGCGTTGGTCGTTTCGCTGGGTGCGGCGTCGGCGCGCGAGGTCGACCGCTTGAACATCCATCACGCCACGATACTGGCGATGCAGCGGGCGTTGTCTCGCGTTGCCG
>JANOKE010000244.1:0-7542 GCA_031419135.1 Gemmatimonadaceae bacterium | reverse complement strand
CTTCCTGCGATCGTTTGCCGACAACACGCGCGCCACACTGCATGTTCGCGTGCTGCGCGGACGCGACCGGCATCACGTGATCGAAGCCGCCATCAAGGCGCTGGGCATGGCCCTGCGCGATGCGCTCGCCGAAACCGGTGCGGTGTTCAGCACCAAGGGAGCGGTGCAGCTCGACATCGGAGAGGCCTGACGACGTGTTGACACAACGACTGATCGTGTGTCTCGATGTGCAAGACGGGCGTGTGGTGAAGGGCGTGCAGTTTGCCGGACTGCGTGATGTTGGCGACCCGGTCGCACTCGCCCAGCGCTACGAACGCGACGGAGCCGATGAGATCACGTTTCTCGACATTTCCGCCAGCTCCGAAGAACGTGCCACGTTGTTGGACGTGGCGCAGCGAACCGCCGAACGCCTGTTCATCCCGCTCACAATAGGCGGTGGCGTGCGCTCGGCCCACGATGTCGCGCGGGCCTTGCGCGCCGGTGCGGACAAGGTCGCGCTCAACTCCGCCGCCGTGTTGCGACCTCACGTGCTCACCGAAGCTGCGGATCGGTTTGGCGCGCAATGTGTCGTCGTCAGTATTGATGCCAGGCGCGGCGCCGACGGCGTGTGGCGCGTGTGGGTGAAGGGCGGACGCGAAGAAACACCACTCGATGCGGTTGCCTGGGCGCAGGAATGCGTGGCGCGCGGCGCGGGCGAAATTCTCCTCACGTCCATCAATCAGGATGGGGCGCGTACCGGGTACGACCTCGCGCTCACGCGCGCGGTCGCCGATGCGGTGTGCGTACCCGTTGTCGCCAGTGGTGGCGCTGGACAGGCGTCGCACCTGGTGGATGCAATCGTCGAGGGGCACGCGGATGCCGTTCTCGTGGCGGGGATCCTGCATGACGGTCGCACCACGGTGCGCGCACTCAAGGCCGCGATGCGGCTGGCTGGGTTATCCGTGCGCGCTGTTGAGATCACTCACGAGGTGGCCGCATGACATCGGTCGAGACGCCGTCCGTGCTGATGGAAGCCGTCGCGCACGTGGCACAGTTGGCCGCGCGAACCGCTATGCAGTGGTATCGCACCGGCGTTGCCGTGGAAACGAAAGGGGATGGCTCGCCAGTGACCATCGCTGACCGCGAAGCCGAGCGCGTGGCACGGGAGTGGCTGACGCAGCGATTCCCCACGGACGGCCTGCACGGCGAGGAGTTCGGCGTCGAACGACCCAACGCGCACCGCCGCTGGATTCTCGATCCGATTGATGGCACGAAGGCATTCGTGCGCGGCGTGCCACTGTGGGGCACGCTCGTGGCCTGTTGCGAGGAGAATACGGTGCTGGCCGGTGCCGCCTGTTTCCCCGCCGTCGATGAAATGATCGTGGCCGCACCGGGAGAGGGCTGTTGGTGGAACGGCGTGCGCGCGCGTGTGTCCACCGTAGCGTCGCTTGAACATGCGACCGCGCTCGTTTCCGACGATCGGTTCGTTGAGCGCCCGTGGCGCGGTACGCAGTGGCGCTCACTCGCGGCACGGGTCGGTGTCGCGCGCACGTGGGGCGACTGCTATGGCTACCTGCTGGTCGCCACCGGACGCGCCGAGGTGATGGTGGACGACATCGTCAATCCATGGGACATAGCCGCCATGCTGCCAATCGTCACGGAAGCCGGCGGGCGATTCACCGCATGGAACGGCAACGTCACCGCATTCGAGAGCAGCGCAATCGCCACCAACGCGGGCGTGGCCGACGCCACGCGTGCCATACTGCACGAGCGTTCGAGCGACCAAGCGGGCGGAGATCGCACGTGACGATCGCACTCGATCTGGACACGCTGGATTTTGCGAAAGGCAACGGCCTTGTGACCGTCGTCGCACAGGATGCCGACACCGGCGTTGTCCTGATGGTGGCGCACGCCGATCGCGAGGCGCTTACGCGCACGATGACCACTGGTGAAATGCACTACAGGTCGCGAACACGCGGCTTGTGGCATAAGGGTGGCTCCAGCGGCAACGTCCAGCGCATCGTTTCGCTCACCGCCGACTGTGATGGCGATGCCCTGCTGGCGCGCGTGCGACCGACCGGGCCGTCGTGTCACAAGGGTACCATATCGTGTTTCCGCAACGATGCTCTCGCTGCCGACGCGCTGTCGGTGCTCGATCGCACAATCGCCGAGCGCGCAACATCGTTCGCATCGTCGCCGCGCCGCGAGCGCGCCAGCTATACGCAACAGCTGCTGACCAACCGGAATCTCCGCCTCAAGAAACTTGGCGAAGAAGCGATGGAGCTTGCCGTCGCCTGTGTGGATGGCGATCGGGTGCGCGGCGCCGAGGAAGGGGCCGACGTGATCTTTCACACCCTGGTGGCACTGCGGGCATTGGGCGTGTCGCTGAACGATGTCCGGCAGGTGCTGGCCCAGCGTGTGGACGCCCCACGACGTTAACTTCGCAGCAGCCATCCCCGCGCCGTTATCGACGCCATAGCCTTCCGGAGTTTTCATGTCACCTGCATTCCGTCCAACCATTGCTCGACCGCGCGTAATGCTGTCGGTGCTGTGTGTCATCACCGCGCTGGCGGCCGCGCCGGTGTTTGCCCAAAGCGAACCGGTCGATGCGGTCGCCGTGGCCAGAATCCGTGACGAGGCGTTCAATCGCTCGCAGGTCATGTCACTGATGTCGTATCTCACCGATGTGCATGGCCCGCGTCTCACGGGCTCACCCATTGCTCGCCGCGCCGCCGACTATACTATGGCGCAGCTCAAGGGATGGGGACTCGCCAACACCCACCTCGAGTCGTTCCCGTTCGGGCGCGGTTGGACGAATGACAAATTCTATGCGCAGGTCACGGGTCCGGTCGCGTTTTCGGTGATCGGCTATCCGCAGGCCTGGACGCCAGGCACGAAAGGACTGTTGAAAGGCGACATCGTGTACGTGCGCATCGACAGTGAAGCCGATTTCGCGAAGTACAAGGGACGACTGGCCGGGAAGGTCGTGATGCTGGCACCCATGCGAGCAGTCGATCCCCGGTTTGTTCCATTGGCCTCACGTCGCAGCGACGATGACCTTGCGCGCATGGCGGCGGCGCCAATGCCCGCGCCGGCGGCACTGGGACCACGTCAGTCCGGTCCACGCACGGCAGCAGACAGTCTCGCACAGCGTCAACTGCAGACGCAGCAGGCGATCGGTGTGACGCGCCGCGCCTTTATCGACGATGAGCGCGTGGGAGCGATCCTCGAGCCAGGACGCGGTGATGGCGGCACTGTGTTCACGCCCAACGGCGCGTCCCGCGATCCGCTCAAGCCGGCCACCACACCCGTCGTCACCGTGGCCATTGAGCATTATGGCCGCATCCTGCGCACGCTCGAGAAAAATATTCCGGTATCCATCGAATTGGACATCAAGAACACGTTCTACGATGCCGACCTCACCTCGTTCAACATCATCGCGGAAATTCCGGGCACCGATCCGGTGCTCAAAGATGAAGTCGTGATGCTGGGCGCGCACTTCGACTCCTGGCACGCCGGCACCGGCGCCACCGACAACGCGGCCGGCTCCGCAGCTATGCTGGAGGCCGTGCGTATCCTTACCGCCAGCAACCTCAAACCAAAACGCACCATTCGTATCGCGCTGTGGACCGGCGAAGAGCAGGGACTCATCGGGTCGCGCGCCTGGGTGAAGGATCATTTCGGAGTGCGCGATTCCCTGAAGGCCGATGCCGCAAAATTTTCGGCCTACTTCAACCTCGACAACGGCACCGGTGCCATTCGCGGCGTCTATGAGCAGGGCAACTCGGCCGCAGCGCCAATCTTCAGCGCGTGGATGAAGCCGTTTGAAGACAAGGGTGTGAAAACGGTGACCCTGGCCAACACAGGCGGTACCGATCACCTCTCGTTCGACGGCGTTGGGTTGCCCGGCTTCCAGTTCATCCAGGATGAGGTGGAATACGGCACACGCACGCACCACTCCAACATGGACACCTACGAACGCGTGCAGGAGGCCGACATGAAGCTCAATGCCGCCGTCATCGCCTCATTTGTATACCACGCTGCCAATCGCCCGGGCTTGTTCCCGCGCAAAACACGCATTACCCCGTAGTCATTCGCTCGCCACGCGATGCGTTGCCTCGTACGTTAGAGTCCATGACCGCATCGCCGGCCCCCACCGAGCTCGAAACCCGCCTGTCGGGCCGCTACCGGGTTGAGCGATTGCTGGGCCGCGGCGGCATGGGTGCCGTGCATCTGGCTCGCGATTTACAACTCGACCGGTTGGTGGCGATCAAGGAGCTGCCTGAAGAGTTTGCCAACGACCCCGCCTTGCGCGAGCGGTTCGTACGCGAAGTCAAAATGGCTGCGAGTTTTTCGCATCCCAACATTGTGCCGGTATATGCGGTCGAGGAGCAAGGGAACGCACTTGCCTTCGTGATGGGATTCGTGGAAGGCGAAAGCCTTGCCGAACGTGTGCGACGTGCGGGGCCGCTATCGGCGCGTGAGGCGGTGCGCTTGTTGCTCGATGTGGCCTACGCGTTGGCGTATGCACACGGTCGCGGCGTGGTGCATCGCGATATCAAGCCGGACAACATCATGATCGAGCGCGCGACGGGTCGCGCACTGCTCATGGACTTCGGTGTGGCGCGATCCATCGGATCGGCGCCCACCGTGCAACCGGGAATGACGCGCGTTGGCGAAGTGGTGGGCACGCCCGAGTACATGAGCCCCGAGCAGGCCACTGGAGAGGAGCTGGACGGACGAAGCGACCTCTATTCACTGGGACTCGTGGCACACTACGGGGTGACGGGATTGGTGCCGTTCAGCGGTGACAGTGCAGCCCGCGTGCTCATGCGTCAGCTCACGGAAACATTGCCACCCTTGTCGTCGGTTCGCGGCGACTTGCCGCAATCGTTGGCGTCGGCCATCGATCGGTGTCTCGCCAAGGCGCGCAGCGACCGCTTTGCCAATGCGGGCGCGCTGATCGAAGCGCTCGATGCGGCGCAGGCGGCAGCACCCGAAGTGCCGCTGGCCGTCCGGTTGTTCGCCCAGGAAGCAGAGACACTCGGCACCATTGTGGCATTTGTGTGTTTCGTCGCGCTCATCCTGCTCACCACCAAAGCCACCGACGTCGGCGTGTTCGACCGGTTGATTCCGGTGGTCGTCATGTGTTCGGTGTTGGTTGGCCGGATCCTGCAAACTCGCGCTGAGGTACGCCGCCTGTTGAGCCAGGGATTCTCGGTCGACGCCGTGATCCAGGGACTGCGGCAAACCGTCGACGAGCGGGAAGCGCGTCGAGCCCAGTTGCGGCTTGATGCGGACGTCGTACAGCGACGAAAACGCACCGCACGCGTTGGAGTGTTCATGGTGCTGGTGTCAGTCGTACTGGTGCGTACGGCGTTCGCGCTGCGCACCGGTGTACCGGGCGATTATCGCACGCCCATACCGGCCGCGATGATGCTCTTCTCGGGGCTGATATGCGTTGGTTTCGGCATGGTGCTGCTCATGCGCAGTCCATTGCGGGCGCCCCTGTTCGAACGAATATTCCGCACGCTGTGGCTTGGAGCGCCCGGTCGGTGGTTCCTCCGATCGGCGGCACCGAAATCGTCCGCAAACAGGGTGACCAGTCGTCCGAAGGCATTGGTGGTCACAACCGCCGGTGCTCCTGCACCCGACGCACGCCTCGCCGCCCTCGAGGCGCGACTGTCGCGCCTCGAGAACGACCTCACGGCGAAGTAAGGCCTCTCGATACGGCGTGCATCACAGTTCCCATCCCTTCCGATACTCCCTCGTCAGGTACTGATTCGCCTCGGGAATGTTCGTGATCTTCATCGCGGCGCCGTCGTAGATCACCTTACGACCCTGACCGGCGCGCAATGCCGCGATGGCCAACAGCATCGTTTCCGTGAGTGGGGCCGCCAATGAGAACGGCGAACTCGCCTTGGCCTCACCCTTTGCCGCGGCCACCCAGTTCATCTCATGCGACCCCGTTATGCGCGGCAGGGTGATCGCCAGCTTCGCCGCCTTCTGCGCCAGTGACTCAGGATAGATGCGCGGTTTGTTGCCGTAGGTTTCGTAGAACATGATGCCCTTCTCGCCGATGAACACGCCGCCGCCGCCATCGCTGCCGGGGTTAGCCATCGGTGCGTCGTCGGGGAGCAGGGCCGGACGCGGTGGCATAAGGCCGCCGTCGTACCAGAACAACTTCACCGGTCCACGTTTGCCCACGGCCGGATACTCGTACTGCACGGTTGTTGCCATGGGATACGTTGCCGGCGTTCTCTCGCCACCGCCCCACGGACTCGACGACGAAACGATACTCGTGGGCCAGGTGAGCCCCAGCGACGTGTACGGCTGGTCGATGAGATGCGCACCCATATCGCCAATCGCACCCACACCGAAGTCGATCCACCCGCGCCAGGCGAACGGATGATACGATGGATGATACGGAATCTCCGGCGCCGCCCCGAGAAACAGGTCCCAGTTACAGCCTGGTGGCGGTGTCTGATCGTTGGCCGCCATGGCCGCGCGCACCGCGTTGTCCACGGTGCCCATGTTCCACTGCGGTCGCGTATTCGGTGGCGTCGTTGGTGGCGGTGCGTTGGCCGCACGCGGTCGCGGAATACCCTGGGCCCAGTAGCGCACCGGACGGTCCGTCCACACGTGCACTTCACGAATTTTGCCCAGCAGCCCCGAGTTGATGATCTCGCTGATTCGATGCGACCCTTCCATCGAGTGGCCTTGATTGCCCATCTGCGTGGCCAGACCCGGGTTCGCCGCCGCTGCCTTGGCCAGCAGGCGCGTCTCGTACACCGAGTAGGCCAACGGCTTCTGCACGTACACATGTTTGCCCAGCGCCATCGCCGCCAAGGCGATCGTGGCATGCATGTGATCGGGCGTCGCGATCAATACCGCATCGATGTCCTTCTGCTCGAGCATCTTGCGGTAGTCATCGTACTTCGTCGCCTTCGTGTAAGCCTCTCCCAACTGCACGTTCTGCGGCGTGGGTTCTCCCGTGCGAGGTTTGAGCCGACCCTGCAGCGACCGTTCGACGAACGGAAAATCCACGTCGCAGATGGCCACAATGTTTTCGGAGAGCAGTTGCGACATGTTGCTCATGCCCATGCCGCCAATACCAACCATGGCGATGTTCAGCTTGGCGCTGGGGGGGCGGTAACCGGGGCCGCCCAACACCGCGCGCGGCACGATCATCGCGCCTAAGGCAAGTGTGGTGGAGCCGGCCACGAAATCACGGCGCGAGACGGGAGAGGACATGGGATCGCAGAGAGTGGATGGAGTGCTTCGCCCTCTACTCTACGCGTGGTCCACCCCTCCCGCCAGCCGTACGGTTATCGTCGAACCCCAAACGGCGGCACAGCGATGCCGGACACCGGACGAACTACGATACCGGCAATGCGATTGTAGGGCGCAGTGGTACTGCGATACTGCGATACCGGATACCGGACGAACTACGATACCGGCAATGGGATACCGGACTGCAGATACCGGATAGTTGCAACGACATCGGATATCGGCTGTTTTCTCCTATCCGCAATCCGGTATCTCATCACTGTTATCGTTCTT
>JANOKE010000243.1:0-3115 GCA_031419135.1 Gemmatimonadaceae bacterium | reverse complement strand
GGGGTGGGGGGGGTTCCCTTTAACGGGGTGGGGTTTACCGAGGGGGGGGGTGTGTTATTTTTTTTTCCCAACCCCCCCCGCCACACTGCACAACCCACACCCCTGTCTCTGCTCACCCCTCAAGCCCCTCGCAAATTCCGGTTCGGAGTACGAACTTTGCCCGACAGCTTTGCGACCCACGTCCCACAACGAACGAAGTGTGCCGAGGTTACCCCGGCATCCCGCTCCCGGTTCCCTTCCGGTCACGCCATGTCGAACGCGAGTCGAACCAGCCCGGATCCTGTCGGTTCCACGCCGTTCACGCGTGCTCCTGCGTCCGGGTGGCAGGCGCAGCTGCGACGCGTCTCGACCGTGGTGCGCCGCATCATGGGCGTACCGGATTACGACGCGTATCTGGCGCATATGCATCGCCACTTTCCCGATTGCACCCCGCTCGATCCACGCACGTTTGAGCGCGAGCGATTGGCGGATAAGTATAGGCGGCCGGGATCGCGTTGTTGCTGATGCATGCTGCTGTTGGTTGAACCACCGGGGGCGTTTGGCGTTTGAGACAGGAGACAAGAGACGGGAGACGGAAGACGTCCAGCGCGCGGATTGGAACGTGCCGCCTGGGGGTCTCCCCTCTCCCCTCTTCCCTTTCCCGTGCTAACGCCCGCTGTGGTTCGACTCATCATACGCGTCACGCTATTGTCCTTCTCTGTCAACACCCCTACTCCGCCAGACCATGAACCGGATGCTGCGTTGGATGGCTCTCACCGCGCTGTGCGCGCCGTTGACACTCGGGGCGCAACGAGCGCCGCGCGGGTTCGATCTCACGATCGCGAACATCATGCGCGGCCCGGAGCACTTTGGGCGCGAACCGCAGAATGTGAACTGGAGTGCGGATGGCCAGTGGATTTACTTTCAGTGGAATGCGCCAGGCGCAGCCTGGGATGAACCATTGCGCCCCTACCGCGTACGCGCGATCGCGGCGGCCACACCCGAACGCGTGAGCGACGCGCAGATGGACAGTGTCGCTCCGTTTGTTGCCGACGGACCACGCACACGCGACGGGTTGCGCAAAGCCGTGACGGCACGGGGCGACCTGTATCTGCTGGATACGAAGAAGGCCACCATTCGGCGTCTCACCGAAACAGTGTCGCCGGAAACCGAACCGCGTTTTTCAGTCGACGAAACGTCGCTGTTGTTTGCGCGCGACGGCAATGCCTTTGCGGTGGAGTTGTCCACGGGCCTTGTGCGGCAACTCACCGACGTGCGCACCGGACCAGCGCCCCGCGATTCAGCACGCGCAACCGGGACGCGTGGCGCGCTGGAGCGGCAGCAACGTGAATTGCTGGACGCCATTCGCGATCGGCAGCGCGCCGACTCCGCGCAGCGCGCCGATCGTGCCGCCACCGCCGCTCGTGGTTTGCAAGCAGCGTATCTTCCCGTTGGTGAGCGCCTCGCGCACTTGAGCGTCTCCCCAAACATGCGTACGGCTATTGTACTGACGGCCAGTAATCCACCGGGACAGCCGCGCCTTTCGCAAGTACCCAACTACGTAACCAGCAGCGGATTCACTGAAGAGATTGGGTCGCGCACCAAAGTTGGTGATGGCAATGTGCGCTTTCGCGCCTATCGGTTGGAGTTGGCGAGCGGCAAGCTATCGATGCTGCACGTGATCGCCGGTGACAGCGCCCGCGCGGCGGCCCAGGTGCGATTCATGGGTTGGAACGACGATGGTTCAGCTGGACTGCTGTCAGCCGGCACGCCGGACTTCAAGTGGCGCTATCTCACCAGTGTCGGCGACACCGGCGCTGTGCACGTGGTGGACGCGTTGCGCGACAGCGCGTGGGTGGGCGGGCCGTGCGGCGGATGCATGGGCTGGCTGCCCGACGGTCGCGTGTGGTTTGCCTCCGAGGCCAGCGGCTACGCGCAGTTGTACACGGTTAACCGCGACGGAACCGCACGCGCCGCACTCACGGCGGGCACCTGGGAAGTCACGCAAGCCGAACTCTCGCCAGACCGCAAATGGTTCTGGCTGCACACCAGTGAAGAGTCGCCCTTCGTCACGCACTTCTACCGAATGCCGATAGCCGGCGGAACGCGCCAGCGGCTCACGCGTGACCATGGCGGACATCGTGTGGTGATGAGTCCCGATGGCAAGCGTATGGCCGACGTGTTCTCGCAGGCCAACGTCCCGCCGGAACTGTTCGTGTCGGATGCCACTGACGCGGGCCGGGTGCAACTCACCACGTCCACATCGGAGGCGTTTCGCCAGGGACCGTGGATCAAGCCGGCCATCGTGAAGATTCGGGCCAGCGATGGTGTGGATGTGCCAACGCGCATTTACCGGCCACAGGACATGGGCGCGCAACTGAATGGCGCTGCGGTGATATTCGTGCACGGCGCTGGCTACATGCACAACGTCCACGACTATTGGAGCAGCTACTCCCGCGAATATATGTTCAATCACCTGCTCGCATCCAAGGGCTATGTGGTGTTGGACATGGACTATCGCGCGTCGGCCGGTTACGGTCGCGATTGGCGCACGGCGATCTATCGCTGGATGGGTGGACGCGACCTGGCCGACGAGGTGGACGGATCGCGATGGCTGCAGAAAGAATACGGGATCAACCCCGAGCGTATTGGTCTGTACGGCGGCAGCTATGGCGGATTCATGACACTGATGGCGCTGTTCAACGCGCCAAAAGATTTTGGCGCAGGGGCAGCGTTGCGCAGCGTGACCGACTGGTCGCACTACAATCACGGGTATACGGGCGGCATTCTCAACCTGCCGCAGGACGACACGCTGGCCTATCGGCGGTCGTCGCCGATTTACTTTGCCGAAAAACTCGAAGATCCGTTGCTGATGGCCCACGGCATGGTCGACACCAACGTGCACTTCCAGGACATTGTGCGACTCACGCAGCGCTTTATCGAGCTGGGCAAGACGGGCTGGGAGCTGGCCGTGTATCCCGTCGAAGACCACGGATTCGTGCGGCCCTCGTCGTGGACCGACGAGTACTCGCGCATTTTCGACCTATTCGAGCGGACGATCGGCCCCAACGGCACGAAGGCCAAGAAGTAGCAGCAGCAACATCGAAGCGGTCACGGCGAGTGCTGCGCCCATCAA
>JANOKE010000242.1:0-4430 GCA_031419135.1 Gemmatimonadaceae bacterium | reverse complement strand
CCCGCCCCGTCCACCACCACCCGCGCCCCCCCGACCGCCGGCGCCACCGGCGAACGACGGCGTGTACGCGCGCTGCCGCACAATCGTGTGTTTCTCGGTTGGCGTTGCGAGATCCACATGATAGATCTCGCCGGTATTGTTGGCCGTCGTGCCAATGAACAACTGCTTGCCATCGTCGGTGAACGTGAGCGATCCGATCGGACCGTCTGCGTCATACAGCACTTTGGCGTCGCTCGCGCCGTAAGGCGGCAGCCATTGCATTACGCGCTCGCGACGGGCGGCACCGCCTGCCGCTCCGCCGCCGCGCCCACCACGCCCAGCCGCTACGCCAGCCGCTGCGCCGGCAGGTGCACCGCGTCCGCCGCTCGTTGAATCACCCTCCACATAGAACATGCCAACGCCGGTCGGCAACCACGACAACAGGCGCTTGCCCGCCGGGCCGTCTGCGCCACCACGGCCGCCAAACCCTGCACCGCCCTGTGTCGAATCAGGCATTTCGCGAAGCGGCCGCTTCTGAAGTTCAGCCACGACCTTGCCGGTTGCGTCCCATAGCTGTTCGACCGTGCCGAAACTCGTGGTCTGCACCACGTACGAAAATGGTTCCTGCATCAGCGTGACACGAAAGAACTGCCCATCGGGCGACGCGTCCACACTCTGGATCATTCCTGGCGCTCCGACCTTCTTCGCGACTTTCGTTTTCAGGTCGATCACAGCCAGCTGGCCCGTGCTGTAGTACTTGAGCTGCGCAAACTCCCACGGCTCTTCCATCAGACTCGCGAACTGCCGCTGTGGCGACTTGCCGGCATCCATCCAGAGTCGCACCTGCGGTCCGAGGGCGATCTCCGGCTTCTTCGGCTCCAGTCCGCGTCCCTCAGGCAACAGCACTGTTACCAGACTCCTGCCGTCCGCCGTCCAGTCGACCGTGGTGACCAGCGTTGCCAGCAGCGGCGACTTGGTGACTTGTACCGACTTTGCTGTCGCGACATCGGCGACGAACACATGCGACGCCGCGTCGAAGTTCGCAATGAACGCCAGTTGCTTGCCGTCAGGCGACCACGAGGGGCTGCTTACCGTTGCGCCCTTGGGCACCATGATGGAGGTGGACTTTCCCGTGACGGCGTCAATCAGCGACAATCCGGTGCCTCCTCGCGTGGTCAGCGCGCGGGCGCGGTTGGCCTTGGGATCTACCTGCAATCCCGCGTAGTAATAGTGCAGCTTGCCGAACGTCTGCACGCTTGGCAAACCCTCGCTCTCTTGCTTGAGAAAAAGCCGACGGTCGGGGCTCGGCAAGCCAAGCGACACGTTCAAGTGCCTGGGTGCCATTACGAGTCTGGCGATCTCGGCGGGAGGCACTTGATACGTCTCCTTCGCCAGCAGCGCCTTGTCGGCCGCTATCGCCGACGCCGGGTCGGCGTTCTGGGCTCCTGCGGGCAATACGGCCAGCGAGAGAAGAATGAAGCTCGTCGACACCAGACGGTGATGTGATGGGCGTTGCATAGCGGTCCCTCTCGTGGTGATTGCCAGGCAGGGTTGAGTCTGCGCGCGGTTTGCAAAACATACGCCGACGCCGGGCAATACGCTGACGACCGGTCCCGTTCGAGCCCGGGGCCACCACTGAGCGCTGGCGTGCTCCCTGCATCTGCCCTACCTTCGGCATCTTGCCGTTGCTGCGCGCTGCGGGCAACGCCACCGTGAATTGGGAGAATGTCCGATACCGATGAGTCACTTCTCCGCGCGCAGGAAGCGCAGCGCGATGTTCGCGATCGCTTTCACGGCGCTCCCGGCAACGTCAGCGTGGGCCCAGTCATCCACCGTGATCGACGGCCCGCCGGCGCCCGTGGCCCCAGCCGTCATCACACGCAACACCGCCGGTCAGGCCACGGTGCGCGCGATCAAGCTGTCCGCGCCGCTCACTCTTGATGGCGTGCTCGACGAGGCGGTCTACACGCGTGAGGCGCCGTTCGACGGGCTGATTCAAGTCGCGCCCAACGCCGGCGCACCGTCCACGGAGCGCAGCGACATCTGGATCACCTACGACGATCGCAACATCTACCTGAGCTGCCGGTGCCATGAGACGGCGCCGCCCGCGGAATGGATCGTGAATGAACTGCGGCGCGACACTGGCGGTCTGCGCAACAACGAACACATCGGCGTCCTCTTTGACACGTTTTACGATCGCCGCAGCGGGTTCGCGTTCTACACCAATCCCCTCGGCGCGCGCGCCGACTACTCGGTCGTCGACGAAGGCGGATCGAATACCGACTGGAATCCCGTGTGGACGTCAAAATCTGGTCGCTTCGACGGCGGATGGACGGTCGAGATGGCGATCCCCTTCAAATCGCTCCGGTATCGCGCCGGGCCGGATCAGGTGTGGGGCATCCAGATTCGGCGCTCGGTGCGGCACAAGAACGAGTGGAACTACCTCACGCCGGTGCCGCGCATCCTGGCCGGCCCGCAGGCCCTCAACCGTGTGTCGGCTGGCGGCACATTGGTGGGTCTTGATCTCCCCGAGGCCGGCAAGAATATCGAACTCAAGCCGTATGCGGTTTCGCGTGTCACGACAGACCGCGTGCGCGCGCCACTCGACAACAACGTATTCGGCAGCGAAGTCGGCGGCGACATCAAGTACGCCGTCACGCCAAACCTCACCGCCGACGTCACCGTCAACACCGACTTCGCGCAGGTCGAGATCGACGAGCAACAGATCAACCTGACGCGATTCAGCCTCTTCTTTCCCGAGAAGCGCGACTTCTTTCTTGAAGGTCGTGGCATCTTCGATTTCGCGCGCGGCGGCAACGGCGCGCTAAGTGGCAGCGGCGGGGCCGATACGCCGCAGCTCTTCTACACGCGACGCATCGGACTCGACAACGGCAGCGTGGTTCCCATCAACGTTGGTGGCCGGCTTACCGGAAAGCTCGGCAAGTTCGCGATCGGACTGATGAACATCGGGACGGCGAGTGACGCCGCGTCGACCACAGATGCCACAAACTTCACGGTGGTTCGCCTCAAGCGCGACGTCCTGCAGCGCAGTTCGATTGGCGCGATGGCCACCCACCGATCCATCGGGGCAACGGGTACCGGATCGAACACGGCGTACGGCCTCGACGGCGCCTTTCTCCTATCGCAGGCGCTGACCGCTGGCGCCTACTGGGCACAAACACATACCACAGGCGTGAGCGGTGACGACCAGAGTTACCAGGGCCGCGGGGACTACAGCATGGATCGGTACGGCGCGAAAGCCGAGTTCCTGTCGGTTGGCCGCAACTTCGATCCGCAGGTCGGTTTTCGGCGGCGCTCCGACTTCAACCGGTCATTCGGCGAACTGCGGTTCAGTCCCCGGCCCGCGAGCCAGGCGACGGTGCGAAAATTCACCGGGACCCTATCCGGCGAGTATGTCGAGAACGGTGCGGGTTTTGTCGACACGCGGGTTTGGCGCGGCCATTTTGGCACGGAGTTCGCCAGTAGCGACGTGTTCAACATCGACGTCACCCGTGACTACGAGTTTCTGCGTCAGCCCTTCACGCCGTCGGGATCGCCAGCGGCCATCGCGCCGGGTGGCTACACGTTTTCGGATGTCGCGATATCCTACGATTTCGGTGCACAGCGTCGCGCCTCTGGCACAATCAAACTGCAGGGCGGACACTTTTTTGACGGCACCATACGGAGCGTGACCATTGGATCGGGCAGCGCATTTTCGACCGCCCGCATCGCCGTCATGAAGCGACTCGCCGTGGAGCCGACGTTCTCCATCACGCGTATCGAGCGTCCCACCAGTTCGTTCACGACGCGCCTGGCGCGGGCGCGCGTGGACTATGGATTCTCGCCACTGATGTTTGCGAGCGCGCTGCTGCAGTACAACTCGGCCGACCGTGCGTTCAGCACGAACTTGCGCTTCCGGTGGGAATACGCGCCGGGTAGCGAGCTGTTTCTGGTGTATACGGATGAACGCGATGTGCGAGACGACCGCTACGCCACGCCCACGACGGTGCGCGGACTCAAGAACCGCGCGTTCGTGGTGAAGATCAATCGGCTGTTCCGCTATTAGGCGTGTGACGCGACCGGCGTCGTCCTCCCTTCTCGCTCCAGCCTCACCGATTCAGGCGCGCTCTTCCTCAAGGAGCCGGTGCCGACGCAGTACATGCCGATCGCTTCTTCCCAAACCGCCTGGAATAGTGGCGGTGCTGCAGGTACCACCGAGTTACCGTGGAGCGCCAACCGCCGCTTCATACCAACCATCCCGCGACGGCAGTAGTCCTCAGCGCTGCTGTCCGGAGTGACGCGTGTCAAATCAACCCCGGGCACCTGATCCGGGGCGAGGAAACCGATTTCGCTGGTACGACGTCAGGACAGGCCGTACATTCGGGGTTGATTGCCGCACCTCAGCGATGGAACGGGAATGGCGAGCCTGCTCGAACGACTGCAACGCACCC
>JANOKE010000241.1:0-1278 GCA_031419135.1 Gemmatimonadaceae bacterium | reverse complement strand
GACACCGCTCACCAACAACGTATCGATCGGCAACATCGAGGGCTCTCTGCTCACATGGCGCGACTACTATTTGGACGTACCGGCGGGGCGCTCGCGTCTGACGGTACAGACGGGCGGTGGCACGGGGAGCATGGATCTGTACGTGCGGCTTGGATCTCGGCCTACTGACATTGTCTACACGTGCCGTTCCGTGGCCGAAGGGAATAGCGAGAGCTGCGAGATCTCAGCGCCCGCGACTGGCCGTTATTACATCTCGTTGTATGGCGCCGCCGCGTATGCCGGGACATCGGTCATCGCGTTCACCGATTCCCTGGATGTGGTGGCTGGCGTGGTCACCGTAACACCACCGGCTCCGCTCACGACACAGACCGTCACACTGAGTGCAGGAGTAAGCAACACGGGGAGTCAGACGGCCACGAGTGTGGCATGGCAACTCAAAATCGATGGCGCCGTGGTAAGCAGTGGGACCATTGTGAGTCTGGCCGCAGGCGCCAGCACAACCGTCACAACCAGCAGTGCCGTGGGGCCGTACACGCAAGGCGGTCACACGGCGCAACTCGTGCTCGATCCGGCAAGCACGATTGCCGAAAGCAATGAGGGAAACAATACCAGCAGTCAGCCGTTCACAGTGAGTTCACCGCCGGCGACGCAGCTGGCGATGGTGACGCAACCTGATGGCGCCGTGTCGGGTGTGGCGTTCACAACGCAGCCCGCCGTCGAACTGCGCGATGCCACGAACACTGTGGTGCTGCAGGCTGGCGTGGTTGTGACGGTGGCGAAGGCGAGCGGCCCAGGGACGCTGAGCGGCACGTTGACCGCCGTGACTGATGCTGCGGGCAAGGCAACGTTCACCAATTTGGTGATCACGGGCATCGGTGCGCATACGCTCAGCTTCAGTGCGTCGGGCCTCACGAGTGCTACAAGTGCCAGCTTCATTGTAGCGGTGGGTGCGCCAACGCAAGTAGTGATGGTGACACAGCCAAGCGGCGCCGTGACGGGCGCGGCGTTCACCACACAGCCCGTCGTGGACCTGCGCGATGCCAGCAATAATCTCACCACCAGCACCGCGTCGGTTTCGGCGGCAATCGCCAGCGGCACCGGCTCGCTGAGTGGCACAACGACCGTGGCGGCCGTGAATGGTGTTGTGACCTTCACGAATCTGGTGATCACCGGCACCGGGGCGCACACCCTAACGTTCACATCGAGTGGGCTCACCTCGGCCACGTCGGCCAGTTTCATCGTGGCAGCGGGACCGCCCACGCAACTGGCGGTCACCAC
>JANOKE010000240.1:0-2833 GCA_031419135.1 Gemmatimonadaceae bacterium | reverse complement strand
GAAGTGTTCCACAACCACCTGCACCTTCTGCGCGATGTTGTAGGGGTGGAGGCGCACCCACCCCATGATCCCCTTCATGGCTGCGCTGCGCTCGACCTCGCGGTCGTCCATCTCCTTGCCGTCGTTGGCCAGCCTGAAAGCCAGACTATACGGCGTGTAGTTCTGAAGCACATCGAGAATGAACTCTTCCTCGATGGCCTGACGCATGGAATACACATGGAACGGTGCGGGCAGGTTGTCTGGCGCAGGCTTGCGTGATGGGTCGGGGCGCGTGCCAAACAGCTCCAGTGTTTTGTTCTTGGGCGTGGCGGTGAACGCCACGAACGTGATGCCACTGTCGTCGGCGCGTGCGGCCATTTGCGCGGCGAGGATGTCTTCGGTGCTCACCTCGCCACCGTCATTCAGTTCCAGCAATTCCTCGGGGGACAGCACGGCCTTGAGTTGCGATGCGGCCTCGCCCGTCTGCGAACTGTGCGCTTCATCGGCGATAACGGCGAATCGTTTGCCGCTTGTGGCCGCCTGTTTGCGCACTTCTGCCAGCGCGAACGGAAACGTCTGTATGGTGCACACTACGATCTTCTTGTCGTCCTTGAGCGCCGCCGCGAGCTCGCCGCTCTTGCTGCCATCTTTGCCCTTGATGGTGGCCACAACGCCACTGGTGCGCTGAAAGTCGAACAGGGCGTCTTGCAATTGCGCGTCGATCACGTTGCGGTCGGACACCACGAGCACGGTATCGAACAGCTTCATACTCGACGCATCGTGCAGTTCCGACAGGAAGTGCGCTGTCCATGCGATGGAGTTAGTCTTGCCCGAGCCCGCCGAGTGCTGCACGAGGTACCTGGCACCCGGTCCGTCGATGAGCACGGCCGCCTGTAGTTTGCGCGTCACATCGAGTTGATGAAAACGCGGAAAGATGATGGCCTGGATTTGCTTCTTGTCGTCGCGCTGAGCGACGAAGTACCGACCCACGATCTCGAGCCAACTATCGCGCGCCCACACCTGCTCCCAGAGGTACGCCGTGCGGTGGCCGCCGGCGGGATTCACCGGATTGCCGGCGGCCCCGTTGTCGCCTTGGTTGAAGGGCAGGAAGGTGGACGCCGCACCGGCCAGCCTGGTGACCATGTGGACTTCGCGATTGCTCACCGCGAAGTGCACCAGTGCACCGCGCGGAAACGACAGCAGCGGCTCGGCGGTCTGGCCCTTGGGATTCGGCACGCGATCAAAGCGATACTGGTCGATCGCGTCGGTGACGCTCTGCGTGAAGTCGGTCTTGAGTTCCGCCGTGGCCACCGGAATGCCGTTCAGGAACAGCACGAGGTCGAAGCTGTTCTCGTTGTGCAGCGAGTAGCGGACCTGGCGCACCACACGCAGCCGGTTGGCGGCATAGCGGGCCATGATGTCGGCGTTGAGCGCGAGTGCCGGCCTGAACTGGGCGAGTGTGAGCTTGGACTTAAGGCCGATCAGTTCGATGCCGTGACGCAACACGTCGAGTGTACCGCGTTGTTCGAATTGGTCGCGCAATCGGTCGAGCAGCGTGTCGTCGGCGTTGGCGCCGTGGTTTTTGGTGAGGACGTCCCAGGCGTCGGGCTGCGTGGCTTGTACCCACGCCAGCACGTCGGCAGGGAAGAGCGCGCGGTTGCGGTCGTAGGCGGCAGCGTCGCCCTCGGCGTACAGCCAGCCGTGCGCGGCCAGATGGTTGCAGATCTCGGATTCGAAGGAGATTTCCTTGTGCAGGGTCATTCGGAAGGGTGCGACATTTTGATTGGCGTCATCGATGGATTCACGGATGCGCGGGAGCGGGCACGGTGATAGTCATACAGCGTTAGGAAAGCTGCGCAGTGGTTTGACAGTCTGTCCAGCGCCCGAGACGGCCGTCTTTGCGCGCCGAGGGGCGGCCCCGCGTTCAGGGAGATTGAAAAGGTGCCGAATCGACCACGTTGCGTAATTCTCGCGGGCCCAAACGGTGCAGGGAAATCGACGCACGCTCAGGCGATCATTTCGGGACTCCACGGCATTGATAGTTACATCAATCCGGACGCGATCGCAGCCGGTTTCGGTGATGCGTCGCCAGATACTGTTGCCTTCGACGCCGGGCGCATTGCGCTTCGAGCGATCGACGCATGCATTGATCGTCGATCGGATTTCGCGTTTGAGACGACGCTTTTCGGTCGTCGTTGGTCGCGGCTATTGGACCGCTTGCGCGACGCCGGCTATCAGTGCGCGATTCACTATCTGTGGATCCCAGATGCGGGGATCTGTGTCGAGCGTGTGCGGCGACGCGTGGCGTCCGGCGGTCATGCAGTGAACGAGTCGGACATTCGCCGCCGCCACGCTTCGAGTTTGGGCAATTTGCTCACCACGTTCTTGCCTCGTGTCTTTGCGTGGCACCTTCACGACGCATCTGCCGATTCGGGGTTGATTCTGGTTGCATCGGGTGGACTTGACGGGCGCGAGCAGATTGCTGATCCGGCGCGCTGGCGACAGGTTACAGAGGTAGTGGCGCCTCGACGAGTGCGTGAGACGGCGCCGTACGCTTACCTGGACGGACGAACCACGGAGGATGCCTTGGACGACGGCGTACACGGACACCCGATGGGGGCGGGCGAGCGGAGCGACGATGACGAATGGGTGATGCCCGCACCCGAACTCATTGTCGCTGCGTCGCGGGTTGCGGTCAGGCGTGCGCTCGCGATTCAACGCGCGCTTGGAGTATCTGCGGTGGCGATGCGAAACGGGAAGATGGTGATCATTCCACCCGAGGAGCTGCCGCGTGACGTCAACGATGTGGAGTGGACTGAGCGGCAGGTCGCGAGACGTCAGGTAGAACCGATCA
>JANOKE010000239.1:0-11902 GCA_031419135.1 Gemmatimonadaceae bacterium | reverse complement strand
CTTTTCGCGCGCACCATGCGACGTCGCATTGATCCGCGTGCGGCGGCGCTGCAGGAAGCTGCCGAAGCGCGGCAGCGTGGACCCACCACCCGTGGCGCACCGTCCGATGATGCCCCAGACACCACCGCTGCCACACCGGCGGTTGCAGCCGTGGTCGCCGCCACCAATGCCGACACATCGCGCAGTGGGCTCACGTCACCCGCGCCGCGAACGCGCGTTCGTGTGCGCACCGTGGCCGACACCGAGCGTGACTTCACCGAAGCGGTGGTGCGTCTGGCCGATTTCCTGAGCATCATCGGACTGATCGCGCTGTTGTTGGGTGGTATCGGCGTAGCCAGTGGTGTGAATGCGTTTGTGTCAGCCAAAATCGATACGGTGGCCGTGTTGCGCTGTCTTGGCGCGACCAGCCGTCAGGTACTCGCGCTGTACGTGGTGCAAGCGGCGACCATGGGATTTGTCGGCGCACTGGTTGGCGCCCTGCTTGGTGTGGGCATTCAATTCCTGTTGCCGATGGTTGTCGCCGACTTTTTGCCCATTGACGTACGCGTCGCGTTGGAGCCGCAGCCGCTGTTGTTGGGAATGGGTACCGGTGTGTGGGTTGCCCTGATTTTTGCCATGCGCCCGCTGCTGGCCCTGCGGCGGGTCTCGCCGCTGCAGGCAATCCGCCGTGAGGCGGATTCGGCGGCGATGCCACGCGAGTGGAAAGACGCCGCGCGTCTCACAGTTGACGGATTGCTGGTGGGCAGTTTGGTGGCGATCATCATCGCGCGACTTGGTGCCGTGCGCGAAGGGTTGTACATCAGCGCCGCCATTACCGGCGCGGTGGCGGTACTGTGGGTTGCGGCGACGTTGCTCATCGCCCTGGCTCGGCGCAGCACCCGCCCGTCGTGGCCGTTCACGTTGCGTCAGGGAATCGCCAATCTCCACCGACCCGCCAACCAAACCCGCGCCGTGACGCTGGCGCTGGGCTTCGGCGCGTTTCTGTTGAGCACCGTATATCTGGTGCAGGCCAACCTGTTGGGGCGCGTACAATCCACTGCCGACGCGAGCGCAGGGAATCTCCTGTTCTTCGATGTGCAGGACGACCAGGCGGCGCCATTGGACTCACTGCTGCGCGCGCGCGGACACGCCACGGTGCAGCAGACGCCCATCATCACCATGCGCATTGACGCCCTGAACGGGCGCAGCGTGGCCGCACTCATGGCGGATACCAGTACGCGACGCGCGGGCTGGGCGCTGCGGCGGGAGTATCGTTCCACGTATCGCGACTCGATTGTCGGTTCGGAGGCGCTGGTGGCCGGTGAATGGTTCCCCGACAGCATCTCGCGCGCACGAACACGCGCCGCGAATCCCGACGCGCCGTTCCCCATCTCCCTGGAGCGCGATGTGGCCGCCGATCTCGGCGCGGCATTGGGCGACACCATCACCTGGAACGTGCAAGGCGTGGCGGTTCGCTCGGTGATCACCAGTCTGCGAACGGTGAACTTCGCGCGCTTCGAAGCCAACTTTTTCGTGGTGTTCGTGCCCGAAGCACTCCGTCGGGCGCCGCAGCAGTATGTGCTGGTGGCCAGTGTGCCATCGGGTGACGCGCTGGCGTCGATTCAACGCGACGTGGTCCGTCGGTTTCCCAACATCTCGAGCCTCGATCTCACCCTTGTGCGCCAGACCATCGGGTCGATCGTGAATCGGGTTGTGCTGGCGATTCGCTTTCTCGGCGTTTTTTCGCTGGCGATGGGCATCCCGGTGCTGTTCAGTGCGGTGGCTGCAACGCGACGCGCGCGAATGCGCGAGGGCGTGCTGCTGCGCACGCTGGGCGCCTCGCGGGCTCAGGTGGCGCGCATTTTGTTGGCGGAGTACGGCGCGCTGGGTGCGCTCGGGGCGCTGACCGGCATGGTGCTGGCGTTCACCGGCGCGTGGGGGTTGACCCGATTCGTGTTCAAGGACCCATTTGATCCGGCCGTGTGGCCAACCATGGTGATCGCGGTGGGGATGCTGGGGTTAACGATGGCGATCGGCTTTTTGACAAGTCGGGATGTGTATCGGGCAACGCCAATGCAGGCGATTCGGGAGAGTTGAGGGGACGGGGGGACTGCAAACTGCGAGAGCCGCAAAGAGATATTGGAGATCGTCGGAACGGCGATATCGGATATCGGATGGGACGACGAAATCGGAAATGGGACAGGAGAGGCCGGATATCGGAGTCTGATATCAGTCATCTCCTGTCCGATCGCCGGTATCGTGGTTGGTCCGGTTGCTGATATCGTCGTACTTTTCCCGAGACCTGCGGAACTCCGATCCAGAGCCCCGCGTCTCGTCCGCCCCCGCCCCTGCCCCGCGCATTCTGGAGGTCTTCCGTGCAATCAACACAGTTCGACGCAATCGTGGTGGGTTCCGGCATTTCCGGAGGCTGGGCCGCCAAGGAACTTACGGAGAAGGGACTGAATGTCCTGGTGCTCGAGCGCGGCAAAAACGTCGAGCACATCAAGGACTACGTGAATGCTGTCAAGCCGCCGTGGGCGTATCCCCACCGCGGCGCCCGCACACAGGAGATGATCGCCCGATATCCGGTGCTCAAGCGCGACTATCCGCTCAACGAAACCAATCTCGATTGGTGGGCCAGCGACGAGGAGTCGCCGTACACCGAAGCGCGACGCTTCGATTGGTTTCGCGGCTATCATGTGGGCGGTCGTTCGTTGATGTGGGGTCGCCAGAGTTACCGATTGAGCAATTTCGATTTTGAGGCCAACGCGAAGGACGGCGTTGCCACCGATTGGCCCATTCGCTATGAGGAGCTGGCACCGTGGTACGACCACGTGGAGAAGTTTGCGGGCATCGCGGGATCACGCGAGGGCATGCCGCAATTGCCGGATGGTCAGTTCCAGCCGGCCATGCCACTGAATTGTGGTGAGGACCTGGTGGCGGGTCGTTTGAAAAAACTGTATGACGGGAAGCGGCGCCTTATTCCAGGTCGTACGGCCAATCTGACGGAGCCCTTGGAAGGTCGGTACCGCTGTCAGTCGCGCAACGCGTGCTGGTTGGGCTGTCCGTACGGTGCGTATTTCAGCTCACAGTCGTCCACCCTGCCGGCGGCCGTGAAGACCGGTCGGATGACCATGAAGGTGTGGTCCATCGTTACTGAAGTGCTGTACGATCGCGACAAAAAACGTGCGAGCGGCGTGCGGGTACTGGACGCGATCACGAATACCACCGACTATCAGGCGAAGGTCATTTTTCTCTGTGCGTCGACGCTCAATTCCACGTGGCTGCTCATGCGCTCGGCAAACGATATCTGGCCGAATGGGTTGGGCAGCAGTTCCGGTGAGTTGGGACACAACCTGATGGATCACCATTTCCGGTTGGGTGCGTCGGGATCGCTCGAGGGTCTCGACGACAAGACCACCTACGGCAGTCGTCCCACAGGCTTTTACATCCCGCGTTATCGCAATCTGTTCGGCGATAAACGCGGATACGTGCGCGGTTTCGGGTATCAGGGTGGCGCCGGTCGTTCCAACTGGCAGCGCGCCGTGGCCGAATTGGGAATCGGCGGCGATTTCAAGGACGCGACCGCACAGCCCGGCGCCTGGAGCATTGGCGCAACGGCGTTCGGCGAGATGCTCCCCGAACACAGCAATCAGGTCACGCTGGATGCGACGAAGAAAGACAAGTGGGGACTGCCGGTGCTCAAGATTGATTGCGCCACCGGTGAGAACGAACGCCTCATGCGTGTGGACATGATGGCGGATATGGCCGAGATGCTGGAACAGTGCGGCGTGAAGAATGTGCACACGTACGACAACGGATACTTCCCTGGTCAAGGCATTCACGAGATGGGGACCGCGCGCATGGGGACCGATGCGAAGAACTCGGTGCTGAACAGGCACAACCAGGTATGGGATGCGCCGAACGTGTACGTCACCGACGGATCCGCCATGACGTCGGCCGCCTGTCAGAATCCTTCGCTCACGTATATGGCGTTGACGGCCCGTGCGGCCGATCACGCCGTGGGCGAACTCACGAAGCGCACTCTCTGAACGGAGACGATGAGATGATTCCGGATGCCGATACGCTGGACGTGATGCACCGTCGCGAAGCCATCAAGCGCGTAAGTGCCTTGCTGGGCGGAGTCGCACTGGTTGGTGGCAGCGCGCTGTGGACTGCCTGCGCGGGCGATCGTGCACCTGAGGCGACCGCAAAAGCCCTGGGCGCAAGCACGTTCACTGCAACGGACGTGACGTTCCTGGACGAGATTGCGGACACGATATTGCCGGACACAGCGAAGTCGCCGGGTGCCAAGGCTGCACGGGTGGGCGCCTTCATGGCGTTGATGGTCACCGACTGCTACGATCCGGCCGATCAGCAGATCTTTCGTGCCGGGATGAAACAGCTCGACGATGCGTGCAGAGCGATGCACAACACGGCGTTTGTGTCGGCAACGACTGCCCAGCGCCAGCAGGTGCTTGAGGCCATTGATCGCGAGGCCAAGCAGTACATGGACGCGAAAAAGGCGGATCAGCCCACGCACTACTTCCGCATGATCAAGGAACTCACCTTGCTCGGCTACTTTACGTCGGAGATTGGCTACACCAAGGCGATGCGCTACGTGGAGACGCCAGGTCGCTTCGATCCATGCGTGCCGTATGTGAAGGGCGAGACATCATGGGCCGCGCATGCGTGATGTTCGTTTGCGGCACAGCCGCGACGTCCGCGTGAGCGAGACGCCTATCGTCGTCCGATGACGCCGTAGGCTCTCGCGGTGCGCGTGCCCGGCGTCATCGCAATCCAGACGCGCTCGCCAGCGAGTCCACGCAGCGGAGACGGCACGACCGCGATTGCCTTGCGACCCGAACCATCGGTGAGCACCAGGAACGCGCCGTTCTCACCGCTTGCCAGCTTGCCGTCCCAGGCAGGCACGCCGTCAACGGCACGAACCACATAGTCGGACACCACGACATCGCGCGAGGTGACCATGACGCCGCGCACCATCAGCTCCACACCGACCAGTCGCGACAGTCCGGTGGTTGCCATGCCACTCAGCGCGATCGTCCTCCCGCCATTCACCGTTTTCAGCACCACCCGTTTCGCGGGTTCCGGCCCAATCAAGGCGACCACCCCGCGTACTGTGTCGCCGCGGGTCCGTCCGCCCCTCGAGCCGGACGCCAATCGCATGGCCGCAGCGCGCGCCATGGAGTCGCCACGCGCCCGCGCCCGCGTGGTCATCGGATTGTCGCCTGGCAATCTGGGTATCATCGGATCGACCGATGTTTCGCGAGCATTGGGTCCGCGCGGCAGCGGAACCTTGCCTTCGGCGATCGCTCGCAGGGAGTCGATTTTCGTTGGCATTCTGCCGGCCACGGCGATCAGTGCGGCGCCCCGCAACCCGATCGTGTCGAGTCCGGCCACATCGCCACTGATGGTCACTCCACCAGAGGAACGGTCGCACGCGAGTACGCTCAGCAGCACCATGGCGGCCAGCGCGACCCGCAGCGGCGTCAACGCACTCGGTTGAATGGGGAATCGTCGCATCACGGTACATGATGCCGTGCGAAACGACGTTTCGATAGCGTCCGCCATATCAATTCCAGTTTCGCACATTGGCGCGTGGAAAACTCCGCCAAAACGCCCCTTTGAGCCGTTGCCAGCACGACTGTCACAGTACCGGCACAGCACGGTGACGATCCACTTTTCGAGGCGTCCACCCTTCGCAATGCAAGGAGCCATGGTGGACCTGCGCGCGACGCGCAATGACTGGACCGACGACAACGCCCTTGGACTCGCGTATGCGGCCGATGGAGCCTGGTCGGATGCCGCTGATGCCTTCGCGTCAGCGGCTGATGTAGCGTCTTCGCGCTCGGATGTTGCCGCGCACGAAGCACTCGCGTTGGTGCTCAACAATCTCGCGCAGGCCTGTTTTCGCATGGGACGCGTGGACGATGCGCTCCGCCACGGACAGCGAGCCTGCACGTTACGTGCGGCACTGTTTGGCGAAGATGCGATTGCCGTGGCACGGGCACGCGCCGACCTGGCCGTGATGCTGGGGAGCGCGGGGCGCACGAAGGAAGGGCTGGGACTCATGGGCCGGGCGATCGGCGGCTTCGAGCGCACGGCTGGCGACGAGGATCTTCGCCTGTCCTCGTTGCTCGAGAATGCGGCTCGGCTGGCGCTAACAGCCGGCGAGCCATCAACGGCGGAACCGTACCTCATTCGCCTGCACGCGCTGCTTGCCCTGCACGAGCAATCGACCGACGTTGCGGATCGACTGTTGGCACGCGTCGCGAGCTATCGGGAGTTTGATCGCCCGCCGGTGTCCGTACTGCAGTTCACCGCCACCGAGTCGACGGTTGATATAGTCGACGAGGTGGACGAGCAGGAAGTTTTTCAGCTAGCTCCCGATGCCGAACCGGCTGCAGAGGTACCGACGCGCACGCCCTCAGCACCTGTGGGGGGGGGAGGCGTAGACTTCGATTTGATCGACCACCACTTCACGGAATCGACCGACTCAGTGACGCTGGGAGACGCTGTCGACGCGTCTACCCCCAATGACGTATTCGGCGATGCGGCGTTCGACCTGGTGGACCTGCAGCCACCGACACCCGATGACGATGCGTCGCGACACAAACTCCCATCAGAGGCGGCGTCTGCCGCTGATGTGCTGGGCTTCGTGGTGGTGTACGGTACGCCGGACGATCCGATGCGGCCCGATCTCACCGAGATGACCGTTGAATCTCCCCTGCGCTCGGCGCGTGTGCGGACACCGTCAATCGCGCTGCACCTGCCGTCGAAGCCTAGCTTGCCAGCCATGTCGGCTGTCACGCCGTTGCCAGCATCCAATCACCGCGACTTAGACTCCCGCGCGGTTCGGCCGCAGATGGCAGCGACGCCCCAAGCAAGCACTCGGGAGGCAGAGACGGCGAGCAGCACACAGACGCAGGGTGATGACCTTGAGATGGAGCGACCGTCGAGACGACCCAATGCCCGGGCCGGACGTGCCAGCGCCCCGCGCAGTTCTCGCGGATTGCTGATCGCCGGCATCGTGACAACGGCAATCGCCGCCTCAGTGGCCTGGCTGTTGCGCTCGGGCGGTGCGTAGTCGCTTCCGGGTGAGTTGCAGCACACTCGCCAGCGCCGACCGGTTCGTTACGACACTGTATCGGTGCGTGGCTCTGCGACGAGTGTGAAGCGGGGAATAACGGCCTGAAACGACGACCCGTCGTCACGCACGAATCGGTAGGAGCCTTCCATCCAGCCCTGCGATGCCTTGAGGACGCAGAACGAACGATACTCATGCACGTGACCGGGCATGAGTTGCGGCTGTTCGCCCACGACGCCCTCCCCTTCCACCACGGTATCGCCGGCTGCGTCATCGTGAATCAGCCACCGCCGGGTTCGTAGCTGCGCGGTTTGGTCGCCGATATTCTCGATGCGAATGTGATACGCAAACACGAATTGGCCGAGCATCGGATTCGAGCGCTCGGGCAGATACCTGGGGCGCACGGTGATGCGTATGCCGGCGGTGCTTCGATAGAAGAACGGTGAGCGCTCAACGGCCATCGGGACGACCTCGCTTGGAAGACCGGGACGTTGTCGGCCACGCCGCGCGTCCGGCGGTATCCGATCCGGACACCGTGTCTGAAAGCGATATCGAAACGGGCGGACTTTCAAGCCCCACGCGATTGAACGCGCGAACCGTCACCCGACTGACTCTCGGCCCCCTCGGCAGCGGGAAGGATTTGGCGCTGCCCGGAAGCAGATCACTGGTCCAGCCGGTTTCCTCACGGGATTGCACCAGCCACTGCCACGGGGTGGTACCTCCGATTGTCCCCAAGACGATCGACGTGGTGCCGTTTCGACTGGCGAGGCCCAGTGCCGGTACCGGTGGCGCTGGCGTGGTGAGCCACGGCGTTGAGGGAATGAGCGCGACCTCAGCGTAGGGGCCTATCGCGAGAGAATCGTTCATGCTTCCCTGATTCACCAGAAACGACTTCATGCTGAAGTGCACGTTGCCCGTTGCCCCGGGTTGCAGGCGGGTGACACGGATCTGCTCGACCAGTTCGCCAACGGAGAAGGCGCTCGACCCGGACCCGCCAGCGCGGGACGTATAGTTGCCGGGCCACAAGTGTCGCGCCTGCGAGTTCTCGCCGGCCCACCAGCCCAGCAGCGCGGGGTACGACTGCGCAACCTTTGTGGTTGGCCAGTAGAGTTGCGGGGTGAAGTAGTCCACCCACCCTTCGTTCAACCACTTTCGGCCGTCGGCGTAGAGTTTTTCGTACGCATCGAAGCCGCGAATCTGCTCTGGATATCCCGGACGCCAGATCCCAAACGGGCTGACGCCGAACTTCACCCACGGCTTCACCGCATGGATACCACGGTGCAGCGCGTCCACCAGCAGATCGACGTTTTGGCGCCGCCAATCGGCGCGCGCGCGCGTTCCGCCCGCCTTGCGGTACTTGCGCCAACTGACATCATCGGGAAACGGAATTTCGCGTCCGCGTCTGGAATTTTCCGGATAGGGATAGAAATAGTCGTCGATATGCACGCCGTCGATGTCGTAGCGCTTCACCACATCGAGCACAACACGCAGCGTGCGCGCGCGCACGGCTTTCTCTCCGGGGTCCATCCACAAATAGCCCGCGTACTTCTTGACGAGTGCTGGGTTGGTGCGGGCAATGTGGCTGCGTGCCAGCGGACTCTTCGCGTCGGTGTGTCGCGCCCTATACGGATTGAACCACGCATGCAGTTCGAGATTGCGGGCGTGCGCTTCCTTCACGGCAAAGGACAGCGGGTCCCATAGCGGATCGGGCGCACGTCCTTGCGCACCGGTGAGATACTCCGACCACGGTTCAATGGACGACGCATACAGCGCGTCGGCCGCAGGCCGGACCTGAAAGATGACAGCATTCAGCTTGAGTGACGCCGCGCGGTCGAGCAGTTCGCGCAGTTCCTCCTGCTGTTCTGCAGTGGTCAGGTGACGTGTGGAGGGCCAGTCGATATTCGCCACGGTCGCGACCCACACCCCACGAAACTCGCGCGCCAACTCCGGGGCCGTTTCACTCACGACAGGACGCACCGGCACTCGAGGTAGGGCCGGCGCGCGCGTGGGCGGCAATACGTCCGGCGTACGCACAACCGGCGAGGGGAGGTTGGAGATCGCGGGCGACGGTGACGATGGCGGCGGGTCGACGAAAACCACCGGGCGACAGCTCGCGACGCCTGCCAGGCAGAGTGCACCAACACTCGCTCTAAAGCGGAAGGTCCCGCAGTACATACTCAGCGTCCCACCGACGCGAGAGGCGCCGACTCATTGTGTTCGGCCACCATCGCGCGCAGCACATTACCGGCACGCCGCGCCGCTTCCGCGATACGTTCGGCAGGCTGAATGAACGATATGCGAAAGAAGCCTTCGCCACCCTCGCCGAAGCCCGAGCCGGGCAACACAATGACCCCAGCCTCCTCCCGTAAACGATCGGAGAAATCCTTGCTGGCAATGCCGTCTGCCAGAGGCATCCAGAGATACATGGTGGCGCGCGGGGTGTCGGCCGCAAACCCGTTCGCGCGAAACGCCGCCACGGCGGCGTTTCGGCGCTCCAGAAATGTCGCCAGATTCTTCGGCACAAAGTCGGCCCAACTCTCGATGGCCGCAACACCGGCGCACTGGATGCCCATATACTGGCCCGTGTCGGTGAATGACTTCACCTTGGCAAGCGCCGACGCAATTTCCGGCTTTGCCACGGCCCATCCACATCGCCAGCCCGTCATGTTGTACGTTTTTGACAACGAGTGGAATTCGATGGCCACGTCGCGCGCACCATCGATCTCGAAGATGCTGGGCGGCACGTATCCCTCAAACCCCATCTCGGAATACGCATTGTCGTACACCAGCAGGATGTCGCGATCGCGGCAGGTCTTCACCACGCGCTGGAGATAGTCTGCCGACGCGATAGCCGCGGTCGGGTTATTCGGATAGTTGAGATAGAGCACCCGCGTGCGGGCGAGAATGTCGGACGGCACCTCGTCGAGCTCCACCAGAAAATCGGTACGCGGACGCAGCGCGTAGACGTACGGTTGCGCATCACTCAACAACGTGCCACCCAGATAGGCCTGATATGCGGGCTCCGGGATTATGCCAACATCTCCCGGACCCAGGTAGGCAAACGCCACATGGGCCAAGCCTTCCTTGCTCCCCAGCAGCGGTACAATCTCCGTCATCGGGTTGAAGCGTTGGCCAAAACGTCGCTCCATCCACGCGGTGATCGCTTCACGAAATGGCACGTAACCCAACCCGAACCCATACCGCTGCAGGGCGGGCACTTCGGCGGCGCGTTGCAGCGCCGTCACGGCCGCGGCTGGGGGTGCAAGGTCTGCATCACCGGCGCCAAGATCGATAACGTCAACGCCCGCCTCGATCAGTGCCTTCTTGCGCGCCGGAATGTGCGCCAGCGGATAGGCCGGGAGCGCACCGAAGCGCGCGGAGTGTTGTGGCATGACGGCCAGAAGTCAGGACGTTGGGGGATTGAACTGCCCGTGCTGCGCATCGAGCCAACTGCGGTGATACGCCGGGTCTTCAATAAGTGTGGCGGCCTTGGCGATGTTGAGCGGCTTGAAGCTGTCCATCATCACGGCCAGTTCGTTGGTGTACTTCGCGCCAATCGACGCCTCGGCACGACCCGGATGCGGGCCATGCGGCAGGCCATCCGGATGATGCGTGATCGAGCCATACTCGATGCCCTTGCGGCTCATGAATTCGCTGGAGGCGTAGAACAGCACCTCGTCGGAATCGACGTTGCTGTGGTTGTACGGCGCCGGTACCGCCTCGGGATCGAAATCGTAAGGGCGTGGGCAGAACGAGCAGATCACGAAACCATCACCTTGAAACGTCTGATGCACGGGTGGCGGCTGATGAATGCGTCCGACAATCGGCTCGAAGTCGTGGATGTTGAAGATCCACGGATAGAAATAGCCGTCCCATCCCACCACATCGAACGGATGGTGGTCGAGGACCAATTCATTGATCGCGTGGTATTGCTTGACAAAAATCGGGAATTCGCCGCGCTCGTCACGCGGATCGAGATGCAGCGGACGACGAATATCGCGCTCGGAATACGGCGCCCCTTCCAGCAACTGGCCGAAGTCGTTGCGATAGCGCGACGGGAAGCGGACGTGGCCCCGACTCTCCATCACGAGGAATCTGGTGGGACCCGCCGCCGCGCCAAGGCGCCACCGATGCGTGATGTTCCGATGGATCACCACGTAGTCGCCCGCCTTGTACGGCAACTCGCCGAACACGGACTCGAGCACGCCATGCCCCTCAACGACATACACGACTTCATCGGCCTGGCTGTTCCGGTAGAAGTGCGCATCGGTCACATCGGGCTCGACATACAACAGACCGATATCGCTGTTGAACAGGAGCGGCACGCGATCGAGCGTTGGCGATCCGCCTGGTGTGACGCGCGAAGTCAGAAAATGGCGATGCCGCAGCGACGTGTCCGTGTCGGCCTCCCACACCACGTCGCGCACCTTGCGGGCCGATATGACCGTGGTGGGCGGATGCACATGATACAGCAGGGACGACGTGCCCACGAAACCCTCATGACCCATGAGTTCTTCCGCATACAGGCCGCCGTCGGGACGCCGAAACACCGTGTGCCGTTTGCGGGGATACGAACCGAGCGCGTGATAGATGGGCATGAACGTCTCAGAGATTTCCGCGCAACGCCTGCTCGCGCTCGATGGATTCGAACAGTGCCCTGAAGTTGCCCTTGCCGAAGCTCTTTGCGCCCTTGCGCTGGATGATCTCGAAAAAGAGCGTAGGGCGGTCTTCAACCGGTTTGGTGAAGATCTGCAGCAGATAGCCATCGGGGTCGCGATCAACCAGAATCCCGAGCGCCGCCAACTCGTCGATTGG
>JANOKE010000238.1:0-23413 GCA_031419135.1 Gemmatimonadaceae bacterium | reverse complement strand
ATCGGGCGACCAGCGTGGATCGGCCCAGGTGTGCTCACCTCGCACAATCGACACCCGTCCGGCGGAATCAACGCGTACAAGTCGCGACGCGGCAGCGGCCAGTTGGATTGCCACGATGCCCCCGTCACGACGCACGTCCGGCTGTACCAGGCGCGCATCCGTGGTGATGCGACGCGCCCGCGAACCCGTACTGCGATACAGATCGCTGCGCACCTCATACGGATTCCGGTATTCGATCTGCGCGAACACCGTTCCCGCCTCGCCGGTCGGCGCGTTCACATCGAGACTATTGCGCCGAGCGACGCGCTGCACGCCAGATGTTCGCACGTCGGCGACGAACAGTCCGGTCACGTCGCGTCCGTTGCTGGCGCTCCACATCACGGAGTCGGATGTACGCCAGCGGGGCGACTCGGCATACCACCCGTCATGCGTGATGGCCCGCCACGCGGCGTCGCCCGTGGTATCAAGGCCGACTGCAAGCGCGCGCAACGAATCGCGCATGCTGTCAAACTGTCTCGCGAACGACACGCCAAACCCAACGCGCGATGCGCGATTGAGCAGGAACGGAATCGGGAACGACGCGGACGTCTCCACGTAACGACGCATGCCCGAGTCACCGCCGATGTGCGCCGAACGATCCATCAACAACGCACCGTAGGCGTATGGGGTTTGTCCCTGCGGGAACTGCGTGGTGGCAAGACTCCATCGTCGAATTGGCGGCAGTCTGTTCGCGCGCGCGGCCGATCGCGCCACGGTGCGTGACTCCGTGCTTGCCAATCGCCCACTGCCGGTGAGTGCCGTTTCGTAGTGTACCGCCAATCCTTCCTTCACCCAACTGGGCGTAAGCGCATTGGGAAAGAACAGTGGATTTCGGCCGAACACCCATCGACCAACCCGCCAAAGTCCGCGCGCCCGGTCGATATGAAAGATGTGCGCCAGTTCATGCGTGATGACGAGTTGCAGCCAGTCATCGTGAAAGCGCAGCTCCGTGGAACCGATCGGCGGTACTGCATAGATCACCACGCGATTGGTGGGAAACACCTGCGCGAAGCCGTTACTGTAGTCCACGTTGTCGGCGATCAGCAGGTCAATCGGTCCCGCCGGTGGCGCAAGTTCGCGCGCCAACTGGGTGTACGCCCGTTCGGCAATCGCCGCCGCCCGGCGGCCCAGGTCTTCATGGCCCGCGCGCACATGTACGCGCAGATGCGGTGTGGCCAGCGTTCGCATGGCGCCACGCGGGTCGACTTGGGCACCGAGGGTGGTGAGCGCGACGAACCACGATGCGCACAAACCACAGACGACACCACGGGAAACGAACGATGTCCAACTGTTCACGGCTTTCTCAACTCCCTGAAGTAGGCTTCCAACCCATCAGCAATCGCGGTCGCATAGCGCAGCAGGAAGTCCGGATTGCGCATGGCCGCCTCCTGTTCCGGCATCATCAGGAACAACCCTTCGGTGAGCACCGACGGATACCATGTGGGTCGTGCGACCGCGAGATTTTGATAGTGCACACCAAGATCCCGTAAGCCAAAACTCGCCACCAGCGCCGACTGTACAGGTCGCGCCAAGGGCTCGCTGGACTGATGATAGAACAACGTACTCGTGCCGTTCGCGGAGAACGGATTGACGCCGTCGGGGAGTGCATTGAGATGAATCGACACGAACGCATGCGCATTCATCCGGCGCGCCGCGACGGCCCGTTCGGTGAGTCCCACCGGGGCGAGTGTTTCGCGGGTGAGTATCGGTCGGGCGCCCCGCGCAAGCAGGAGTTGATACAGCCGTTCAGCAACCGGCAACACGGCGTCGCCTTCGTACAGCCCGGTTGGTCCCGTCGCGCCGGCAGGCGGATGCCCCGGATCAACGGCAATCGTCAATCCCGCCAGTGGCCGAACCGAATCGATGGTGGGCTTCCGGCGAATGCGCAGCACGAACGCGCGGCGAGCCTCGTCCCACATGGACAACCATCCGTACGTGGGCTGCGACAAGGTGAACGTCAACCGCACGCGGTTGGTGCCAACCTGATCCCAACTGATTCGGCGGACCAACGTGTCGTTACCCAGAATCGGCGAGATTTCGGGATTGGCCTGCACGCCATATAGCGTCAGCACGAGGGTTCGTCCGTCAGGTTCGACAAGAAATGCCGGTCGCTCACCCATCGCGATGGACACATCAACCCATTCACGCGACGGCGATATGCGTACGCCGCCCGTGACGCGCCTCGGCATTGCGCTGCCTTCAGGCAATGCGACGATGTCGTCATTCGCCAGCCACACGTCCAGTGCGTCATCCAACTTCACTCGCGTCCACCCGTTCTGCTTGCCCGTGATGTCCAGCACCGTTCCCGGGTGCAGCAGCCACTTGTACGTTCCGTCTGGAATCGTGCGGGCGTTTATCACACGATCGGTGTCGCTTCCCACGACACTCATGCTGCGAAGCACACCCAGCCAACGCGTGTTGGGCGCGGGAACCTGAACAATTGGAACGGCCAGCCGAACGGTATCCGTACCACGCTCTGCGACGATGTGGGCCGGCGTTATCAGCGCAGACGCCGGAACGTCAGTGGCGAACACCGTGCCCACGTCGCTGTCCGATGGTGCAGTTCCCAGCGTCATCGATTGCGGGGCGATCGGATCGCGCACCGACTCGGCAGCGTGGCGTGCCGTGGTCTGCACACTCGACGCCGTCACCATCGGACGTCGCGTTCCATCGGCCAGCTCCAGTTGCACACGCGCATTCGCCGCCGCCCGTACGCTCACCCGAATCCATTCCGAGGCCACGGCATAAAGGCCGCGCACTGGAAGAACCGAACCGCTGTCCACCATGCGTGCACCTTCGGCTGGAATGGTCGTGCGCACGGCATAGCGAATGCGAACAGAACGACGCACGAGCTCGGTGCCACGACTGACCACCAGGTCGTAGTGCGGTGCGGAGACCGGCGGGTTGGGCAGCCAGGCGATGAACGCTCCGTTGGACGCAAGCGACACATCGACGCCGTTAATCGACAACTTCGCATCACCCGACCCGACACTGCCAAGGACAAAATTGGAGTCTCGGCTGGTAATCAGCTGGTTCTCACTCGGGTACTGCACCCGCGGAAGCAGGGTCGCCCCCGCAATAGCGGGGACGGGAGGGAGCCCAGCAGGGGCGGATGGCCGCCCTGCCGCCACCGACGACGAGGGTGAGCCCGGACCGTTCACAGGTGATCGCGGCGTGACGGTTGTCAGACCGGTCGTTCGGCACGAGGTTGCGCTAATGAGGATCACGGCACAGATAGTGCCATGCAGTTTCCCTGCAGGTGGACCAGCGGTCGGGCACCTGTGACTCGATCCGTATCGAAAAAGCATGGCTGCAAGCTCACCCGCATTACCCGAGCCGTCCAGCGGCTTATTTGACCGAACTGTCTCTTCTGAACCATCTTTAATTGGTGGGTCACGAGATCTGAACGGGACCGCAGCCGTTGAAGCGTTACAAAACCAGATGACCCGTCGTTCCGTAGGGACCTCACCCGCCTCGGCTCGCCCATGATTCGCCGCATGAATCTGTGACCGTTCCCGCTCCGCACACCCAGCAACCGTCGCCCAACGGTGACCCGCGCATCGTCGCGCGCGTTTTCGCGTTGACCGACGTAGGGCGAACGCGGGAGCACAACGAAGACTCGTTCCTCGTGGCCAACCTTGAGTCGGGTGAACCGGTTGGATTCGAGGCAGATGCACGCGACATGCGAGCCCCCGCTCACGGCCTGCTGTTTCTTGTCGCCGATGGCATGGGTGGTGCCGCGTCGGGCGAACTCGCCAGCAGCATGGCATCCCACGTCGTGCTCGCCGTGCTGAGCGAGCAGTGGAAACGGCTCGAACTTCCAACGTCGGAGGCGTTTGCGACCGCGCTGCGGGACGCGACCGTCGAGGCCAACACCCGCATTCACGACTTCGCCAAGCAGCACCCGGAGCATCGCGGGATGGGGACCACCGCCACCGTGGCGGGATTGCTCGGCGATACGATTTACGTGGCGCAGGTGGGTGACAGTCGCGCGTATCTGGTGCGAGATGGCAGCGCGAAGCAGCTCACGAAGGATCAATCGCTGATGCAGCGGCTGGTCGAAGCTGGTGAGATGACGCAGGAGCAGGCTGAATCGAGTGACCGTCGCAACATCATTCTGCAGGCGCTTGGGCCCGAGCCGCACGTCACCATCGACCTCACCCACCAACGATTGCGTCGTGGCGACACGTTGATCCTGTGCAGCGACGGGCTGTCCGGATTGGTTCGAATCGATGAGATGACGCGCATTGCTGCCGAGTCACCCGATGTGGGGTCAATGTGCCAGCGCCTCATTGATCGGGCCAACGAGTTGGGCGGTCCAGACAACATCACGGTGGTCGCGGCCACGTTCGATGGCGACACGCTGGACGACGGGCACCATGAGGACGACACGTTCGGTTACAACACGTACCCGCTGTCCGGCACACTTAATCACACCACCGAAGAAGCGCCACCGCCTCTTCCTTCGCTTCTCGCACATCCTCGAAGCGATCCCACGCCCGGCTACGGTACCCCGGCACCCGACGCCGCTTCCCTGCAGGAGGAGTTCGCCCGCGCCCGTGCCGCCGAGGACGACGCCGCGTTCGGTGTACCTGATGACGTGATGGAAGACCGTCGACGCCGGGTCGAGCCCGTGTACTTCGTGCTGGTGATGGTCGCGATCGCCGCCGCCATGTGGTTGCTGGTGCGGTTGCTGCGCAAATAGACCATCGGCGCGCCCGGTCGGCCCGCGCTAGATCTTTCGTGCCTTGCTCAACGCCCGCGCAGCGGCCTGCTGCATGACCCGATCACCGCTCCATGCGACCAGTGTCGGTACGACGAGCGGCAATTGCGCCGCAAAACGTGGATCGCCGCATCCAACGATGATCGTCTCGCGTTGCATGGCGCGCGCCTGCTCAACCAGGGTGCGAACCCGTTCGACGGTAGACGGCAAGAGTGTCGTTCGCGACTTCATGGGCAAGTAGTCGGAAAACAGGCCGATGATCAGCGGCCCGCCACTGGCCACCGTGGGCTCTGTGGCGGCGCGCGCATCGTGTCCCCCCGCGCGCAGGGCGTCGGCGATTGAGGTGGTGGCAACCATTGCGGTGTTGACGTCCTCGTCGTCATCAACAATGACCACTTCGGTCACTGCGCCGAGTGCCGGCAGCGGACCGTGGACAACAGACAGCACACGATCGGCGAGTAGCGCACCCCAGGCGGTGTCCGCGCCACTGGGCCGACGCCAGTCGTTTGGCGGCGACGCCCACTGCGCCCACTTGAGCCGTCGGCGCATGGCCTGCCGAATGCGTTCCGGTTCAAGCGTGCCGTCACCGGCGGCGCGCTCGAGCGCGTCCAACGTGGTCGTCAGCTCGCCGGGATCAAGCAACACATCGCATCCCGCGCGCAGCGCCAATACCGCCGCCTCTGCATCGTCATGTCCGGCCAGCGCGCCAGCCGACGCGAGGGCATCGGACACAATCAGATTGTCGTACTTGAGCTGTTGCCGCAGCAGCCACTGCAGCATTTCACGTGACAGGGTGGCCGGCACACCACTGGAGTCGAGTGAGGGGTACGCGACATGCGCCGTCATGATGCTCGCAACGCCCGCTGCGATCGCCGCGCGAAACGTATGGAGGTCCTGATCCTTGAGTTGATCGGCCGCCAACGATACCACGGGCAGCTGTTTGGCCGGATCGCTCGTGATGCGACCCATGCCGGGAAAGTGTTTCGCGCACGCCAGCACGCCTTCCGCCTGACACGCCTCAATCCATGCCGCCACCAGCGTCCCCGCAGCTCGCGGATCGCTTCCCATGGCCCGCGTTCCCACCACCGGGTTGTCCGCCAGCAAATCCAGATCGCACACCGGGGCGAGATTCCAATTCACACCCATCGTGCGGGCCTCGCGTGCCGTCAATCGCGCGGCGCGGCGCAGCGATTCGATATCGCCAAGCGCGACGATCGCCGCCATCGGTGGAAGCCCCGTGGCACCAAAAAACTGCTGCCCCGCGCCGCGCTCGAGCGTGGCCGCGATCAGCAACCGATGTTTCGACTTGATTTGCAGTTCTTTGGCCAGCGCGCGCACGACATCCTGCTCGCCACCGATGAGATGAAATCCGCCAACACCCAGCTCCAAGGCAGCCTCGATGCGCGGTCGCTCATCGGCGAAACCGCGACCGGGCGTCCAATGCAGCACGGGCACGAGCAGTTGCGCCATGTCGCGGGCCGGGCTCATTGGAACCGTCGGCGCAGGCTCATGCAGGGAGCGTCACTCATGCGGCTGGCGTGTAGTGCCCGAGTGTACGCGCGGCCCGCGCACCAGTCGCCATGGGCACGTTGCCACTCCGTCCGGTGAGATGGAGATAGCCGAGGAGTGCGAACGCAACCGCTTCTTTGGCGTCGCCGTCGAAGAACAGGTCGTCGAAGCGCATCACCTGCATCGCCTGATCCGCGCGCGGTCCCGCGAATCGCGCCACGGCATCGGCGATGGCGCGCATCAGCGTGGGGTTTCTGGCACCGCCACCGGCCACCACAACCTCGCGTACCGGTTCCGGCAGAAATTTGGCGTATTGGTCGGCGATGCTGCGCGCGGTGAATTCCGTGGCCGTGGCAACGATGTCTTCATCGCGTGCACTGAATGTACGGCACCTCGCCATAAACGCGTTGATGTACTCCTGCGTGAACCACTCCCGCCCCGTACTCTTGGGCGGCGCCAGGCGAAAGAACGGCTCGTCGAGCATCTCGTCGACTACCGCATTGATTGCCATGCCGGCGTGCGCGAGCGCGCCATCGCGATCATACGGGAGCTCCGGACGCAGCGCGCGCGTGACGGCATCGATGATGACCACTCCGGGCCCGGTATCAAACGCGCGAACCGCACCCACATCGCCCGGCCCTACGACGGACAACGGCGGAACAACGGACACGTTGCCGATCCCGCCGAGGTTCTGAAGCGCACGCCACTCCGTTTCATGCGCGAACAGTCGCGCGTCGGCCATCGATACCAGCGGAGCACCCTGTCCACCGGCCGCCACATCGCGGGCGCGGAAATCGGCAATCACGGCACATCCCGTACGTTCGGCAATGCGGGATGCGTCCCCGATCTGCCAGGTACTGTGCCCTGGTTCATGCCACAGCGTCTGCCCATGCGATGCAATCGCGGCCACGTCCGCGCGAGATACACCTGCCTGAGCCAAAACCATCATCGCCGCATCGGCCAGCCAATCGCCAAGGTCGGCGTGCAAACGGCAAAACTCACGGGCGTGGCCAAACCGCATTGCCGCTTCCAACCTTAGACGTTCATCGGCGTCGTATGGCCGTTGTGTGAACGCCAGCAGCGTTGGCGCGATCCGTCCGTTTGGCGCATCGACAAATCGAACCACGGCGGCCGAAATCCCATCAAGCGATGTACCCGACATGAGCCCCACCAGCACCGCACCAACCCTTGGGTCGACCGTTCCACGCATCATGCGGACACCGGCGGTGGCGCGTGTGGCAGCACATGTCGGATCACTCCATCCGACAACGCGAGTCGTTCGGCGGCCGCTGCCGCGTTTATGCCCAGTGCGTGCATCACGATGGCCAGCTTCACCCCGCCACCGGCACGCGACAGGAGGTCGCGCGATTCGTTGCGAGAAACCCCGGTAACTTCCATGACGATGCGTTCGGCACGATCGGAAAGCTTCACGTTCGTGGCGCGCAAATCGACCATCAGATTGCCATAGCTCTTGCCGACGCGAATCATGGCGCCGGTGGTGATCATGTTGCACACCAGCTTGGTGGCCGTGCCGGCCTTCAGTCGCGTGGAGCCCGTAATCGCTTCCGGTCCCACGATGGGAAGGATCACGATGTCGGCGACGGCGCGCATCGACGCCGGTGGCTCGCTGCAGGCGATGAGTGCCGTGGTGGCACCCAGCGTTTGCGATCGCGACAGCGCACCGCGCACGAACGGTGTGGTGCCCGACGCGGCAATACCCACCACCACGTCGCCCGCCGAAACACGGTTGGCATTTATCACGGCTGCTCCCGCGTCGGGATCATCTTCGGCACCCTCGACCGGCGTGCGCAGCGCGATGTCACCACCGGCAATGAGTCCGACAACCATGGCCGGATCGGTTCCAAACGTGGGCGGACACTCACTCGCATCAAGCACGCCCAGTCGGCCAGACGTTCCCGCGCCAACGTACAGCAGCCGATGACCGGCACGAAAGGCTCGCTCGACAGCACTGATTGTGCGCGCCACCGCGTCACGCTGCGTCGCCACCGCGTCGGCCACTCCGCGATCTTCGGCGTTCATGAGGTCGACAATCGTTTCCGGCGACGCGAGATCGATATCGACGGTGCGCGGATTGCGGCGTTCGGTGACGCGAGGATCCAGCGTCTGTGCAGACACGAGTGGAATTGAGGAAAACTGTCGCCGGTGAGGCACCGCGACTAGCTTCCACGATACCGGCGCGATCTGATGCCGTAACTTACGAGTCCGAATGCGCGAACCGCAAGCCGCATCGATACTTGACGCACTGCGTCATGTGCTGAGTTCTTCCTCTCGTCGTCGCGTGGCGTTGTCTGCACTGGCGATGCTCGTCATGAGCACGATGTCCCCTGCGCACGCGCTCGCGCAGATTCGGCGACCGGTCGAAGTGGCACCTGACTTCGGATGGTGGCTGTCGGCGGGGGCCGGAGCGGCCATCGTCACCGATATCACCGATGGCGCGTCCCGGAGCAGTTGGCGCTTTGGCAATGACCCGCTCGTGCAATATCGAGCCTCAATCGAGAAGGCCCTCGATGAGTTCACCACGCTCGGCGTCGCTGCAGGCTATGGCGTGGTTGATGTTGCCCTCACCTCCATTGGCACGGGCGCCAACGCCAAACTCCCCGCTGCCTGCCAGGTGAGTTGTGCCGCCACCACCGAGTTGTGGACGGGCATGGCGCAGTTTCGCTCCGGTGGAGGCTCAGGGTTCCACACACTGTTCGAAGCGAGCGGCGGCGGAACGGCGTTTCGTAACTTCACCACGAAGGCCGACGCGATTGCCATCCCGGGCATCAAGAGCAGCGTCGACCTGTCGGGCAGCTTGGGTGCCGGTTTTGGCTATCCGCTGTCGCGCAGCATGGTGATCTCTTTGGTGCAGGACTTCGGCATTGGATTCCACGCCAAGACGGACCTGCCACAAGGCGCTGGCCGGAGCTGGCGCGTACGCACTACGCGGGCGGCCCTGCGTTACAAGTTCGGCGGTCGCTGACGCTGCTTCCTCGTTCCCTTCCTCGCATGACGTCTTTCGCCTTGGATACTCGCCGCGTCACAATCGTGGCCATTGCGTTGCTCGCGCTCTCCGTCGCCTGCTCTCGCTCTACCAACAACGCCTCATCGATTCCCGGGCGCGAGCTGGGGCCGGACATTCCATCGCGCATCGCAACGACCTTTCCCACCACCTGGCCCCTGCCAGCGGGCGCGAAAGCCACGTTTGCCGCCCACGCCATGGCCGTGAGCAACAGTGCAGAAGCCAGCGACGCCGCGGTAGAGATACTCAAGGCCGGCGGCAACGCGGTCGACGCTGCCGTGGCGCTGGGATTTGCGCTCGCGGTAACCTGGCCCGAGGCCGGCAACATCGGTGGCGGTGGCTACATGATCATCAAGTTGGCCGATGGTCGAACGGCCGCGATCGACTATCGCGAGGTCGCTCCGCTCGCCGCCACACGCAACATGTATCTCGACGCAAACGGGAAACTCACCGACAAGAGCATTGAGGGCCATCTCGCGTCTGGCGTGCCCGGTGCCGTATCCGGACTCTCCACCGCGCTGGCAACGTACGGTACCATGACGCTCGCACAGGTCATGCAACCGGCCATTAAGCTGGCCCGCGACGGGTTCGTGATCGATACGGCATTGGCCGGTTCCATCGCCCGGGCGCGCACGTTGGTAACCAAGTACAGCCCCACCACACCGTACTTTCCCGGTGGGCAGTCAATCACGGCGGGCGAGCGGCTGCAGCAACCGGATCTTGCACGCACACTGCAGGCCATCGCCAACGGCGGCGCCAAGGCGTTCTACGAAGGATGGATCGCCGATTCACTGGTCGCAGAACAACAACGCGGTGGCGGCATCATCACCAGGACCGACCTCCAGCGCTACGCTCCCGCGTTGCGCACCCCCATTCGCTCTACGTTTCGGGAATTCGGCCTGATCGCCATGCCGCCGTCATCGTCCGGCGGCGTGACGATGACCGAAGCGTTGAACGTGCTGGAGCAGTACCCTACCCTGCCCGCATACGGAAGCACGCGCTGGTTCCATCTGCTCGGGAGTGCGTTTCAGCGAGCATTCATCGATCGCAATGCCAAACTCGGCGATCCGGACTTCATGAAGGTTCCGCTGGCGCAGCTCACCAGCAAGGCGTACGCCAAAGCACTGCGGGCCACTATCGACGACCGGCGCGCAACGCCTACACGTGAGGTCACGTCACAGATGGAATCGGCGGCGCGTGAACCGATGCATACCACGCACTACTCCGTTGTAGACCAGCAAGGCAATGCCGTCGCCAATACCACCACGTTGAACAACTCATGGGGCTCCGGCGTGTGGGTGCGCGGAGCGGGGTTCATGCTCAACGACGAGATGGATGACTTCGCCGCACAGCCCGGCATGCCCAACATGTTTGGACTGGTGCAGGGCGAACAGAATGCGATTCAACCGGGCAAGCGCATGCTGAGCGCGATGACGCCAACCATCGTCACGGATCGCAACGGCGATGTACTGTTGGTGGTCGGTGCCGCCGGCGGTCCAACCATCATCACCGGCACCAGCGAAGTCATTCTCAATGTGCTCGTGCATCGCATGTCACTGATGGACGCGATGCGCGCACCACGCGTGCATCATCAGGCGCTTCCCGACTCGCTCACCTTCGAAGACGGCGGCATCGCGCCCGCCGTGCTCGATTCCCTGCGCACCATGGGACATGCCCTGCGCAAACTGCGCGTGCTGGTGAATGTGAACGCCATCATGCGCGTGCGTGGCGGCTGGGAAGGCGTTCGGGAGCCGCGAAGGTCGGGGGGGGCAGCCGGGTACTGAGTTTGAAGTAGGCAGTCGGTAGTCGGTAGTCGGTAGTCGGTTGAACTGAGTAGGCAGTCGTGAACAGAGTAGGAAGTACTACATACTCTTTTTACGACTGCCTACTCAGTTCAACCGACTTCCTACTTCGGACTTCCTACTTCCTACTGTGTCTTAATCGTCACCGGCGTATCCAGCTTCACCGTGATCGTGCCGCCGCTGTTCAGACAGGTGTCGAAATCGGCCGTGGCCGCCGCCGCGGCGGTGCCGGCTGCGGCGCCCGCCGCCGCGCCGATCACCGTTCCCTTGGTGTTCTTGCCGATAATCTGACCGGCAATGGCGCCAATCACGGCGCCACCGGCCACCTTTTTGGCATCGGTTCCCTTCGAGGCGCTCCGAACGCGCTCGGTAGACGCGGTTTGCAGTGTTGATTCCACCGGATAGCTCTCACCACCAAACGTGACGCTGACCAGCCGCACCTTCAGTACGGTCGCGTCGTTGCTGTTCTTCGCCGTCTTTGACTCGGTGACCTCAAACGTCCCGGTGGCACCGGCGGGGATTACCACACCGTTGCTGCCGGTCACCGGTTGCGACAGCTGGGCCGTGAACTTCTCACCAACCGTTGTCGTGTTGCTGCACACCTTCGCATTGGCGGCGAACTGCAACGACGTGCCTGCGTCGATGACACCCGTTTTCGCCGTCGGGGCTGGCGTTGGGGCGGGCGTGGTTGATGTGGATGGAATAGGCGTCGGACGCACGGGTTTGGGCGCCGGCTTGGGTGTTGGCCTGGTAGCGGGCGCCGTGACCACCGGTGCCTCGGCGGGCGGCGGCGTGGGGGGTACATCCTGCAGCTTGGGCTGCGCGTTGGTGTCCGTCGCCGCCATCGCGAGGTCACGACCAAGCGACGAATCGCTCGTCAGCGCACTGTCGCCGCTCTTCCCATCGCCACAGCCCACCAGAGCCGCGAAGGCTGCCACCGACACGAGCGCCAGCGACCGGCGCATCACCGGCAAAACTGTCGACATATATTCACGGCGTGATTGGGACGTTAAAAACACATGTTGGTTGGAACGCATTTTGGGAACTCCTGAATTGGTGGTGCGTGGTCGGCCGCAGCCGACGTCACGCGAGACGTACTCATGAAACCTATCGGATCGCATGGGCGCGGTGTTGGACGAGCGTAGATGATCGGCAGTAATCGCGTGCAGACGCGTCAGCCGGCGCGACAAGCCCTGCGGCGCCTGCTGCCGTATTACCACCCCTACCGCGTACAAGTTGCGGTCGGCCTGCTTTCGGTTGTCGCCGCCGCCGCGCTGGCCAGCGTGATTCCATCATTACTGCGGCGCGGCATCGACACTATGCGGTCCGGCGCCGACACTGTCACCCTCTGGCGCCTCGCGTCGGTGATGCTCGTCACGGCCGTGGCCAGCGGCGTCCTGCGCTTCCTCATGCGCCACCTGCTCAACGGGGTGAGTCGACACATCGAAACGGACCTCCGTCACGATGTTTTCGCCCGACTGATGACACTCGACCCCGCATGGTACGGGCGATGGCGTACCGGCGACTTGATGGCTCGTCTCACAAACGACCTGAGCGCTGTTCGCATGGCCACCGGTCCGGCCATCATGTACCTCGTCAACACCATCGCGGGTGGCATGTTTGCGATGGTGATGATGCTGCGAATCAATCCGTTGCTCACCGTCGCGGCACTGTTGCCAATGGCCGGATTGCCAATCCTCATGCTGCGGCTGGGCCGCACCGTGCACGCGCGCTTCGAAGAAGTGCAGTCGCAATTCGGTGAGCTGTCAACTCGCGCCCAGGAAAATCTGGCTGGCGTGCGTGTCGTGCGCGCGTATCGCCAGGAGGCAGCCGAGTCGGCCCGATTCGAGGCCCTCGGTGATGCGTATCTCAACGCGAATATGCAACTCGCACGACTGAGCGGACTGATGCACCCCGGCTTCGCGCTGCTGGCAGGCCTCGGCGGCGCGGTCACCGTGGGCGTGGGTGGTCGCTTGCTCATTGACGGTCGCATCACCGTTGGTGGCTACGTCGCGTTCGGCATCTACCTCGCCATGCTCACCTGGCCGCTCATCGCCCTGGGCTGGACCACCAATCTCTTTCAGCGCGGCGGCGCGTCGATGTCGCGCGTACTCGACCTGCTCGACGCCGTACCGGACGCCGTGCTCGACACGGGGATGGCCACGCTGCCCGCGCATCGCGGCGGACGCACACTTGAGTTCCGCGGTGTGTGGTTTCACTTTCCCGTGTCCCGCAGCGCGCCGGCCGAAAACGTCACGCGGCCACCAACGGCATCGTCCACCGCGCCGCGCTGGGTGCTGCGCGACATATCATTCACGGTGCCGGCCGGCGGCACCCTCGCTATTGTGGGTGCCACTGGCGCCGGCAAGAGCGCATTGATCGACCTCGTGCCACGATGCTTCGATCCCCAGCGCGGCGAGATCCTGATGGACAACGTCAACGTGCGGGATCTCCCGTTGGACGTGTTGCGCGCCGAAATCGGCTACGTGCCGCAAGAGTCACTGCTGTTCAGCGAGACCATCGGCGCGAATGTGGCGTATGGGGTGTCAGCCGAATCCGATAACCACGACGCAGTGGCCAACGCCACGCACATTGCGCAACTCACCGAAACCATCGACCGTCTGCCCGACCGATTCGACACGCGCCTCGGCGAGCGGGGCATCAATCTCTCGGGTGGACAGAAGCAACGCACCGCGCTGGCACGCGCGCTGGCGCGTCGTCCGCGATTGGTGCTGCTGGATGACGCCCTGTCGTCGGTGGATACGCACACCGAAGCGGCGATTCTCACTGGTCTGCGCGGCGCCCTTGCCGGGCGCACGGCGATGATCACGTCGCATCGCATCAGCGCGGTCCGCGACGCCGATCATATCATCGTGCTGCACGACGGTGCCGTCGTTGAGCAGGGTCGCCACGCCGAATTGATGGCACGCCACGGACGCTACGCGCAACTGCTGCACCGTCAGCAACTGCTGGACGCCATCGAATCGGTCTGACCGATGGCGAAGCGGCCAACGCCGTGGTCAGAGTTTTTCGAGAAGAAAATCGGGTGTGAGTGGCTGTAACAGCGCTGCCAACCGCTCAAACCACCCGCTGAACATCAATACACCCACCAGAATCAGCAGCACGCCAGCCACGCGATTCACCGTACCCAGATTTTTCTTGAACCGCTGGAAAAACGTCAGGAACCGCTCAAGCGCGAGCGCCGCAAGCAGAAACGGAACCGCCAGTCCGGCGGAATACGCCGACAGCAGCACAATGCCCTGCGTCATGTCGGTCTGGTTGGCGGCCATGATCAGAATGGCGCCGAGAGTTGGCCCCAGGCACGGCGTCCATCCGGCACCAAAGGCAATCCCCACCACGACGGTTCCCAGATAGCCCATGGGCTTGTCGCTGATGTGCACGCGGCGCTCCTGCTGCAGCGCATTAAGGCGCAGCGCCCCCAACATCCAGAGGCCCATCACAATCATGAGCACGCCGCCGGCGCGCGCGATCCAGGACCGATACGCCAGCATGAGCTGACCGAACGCCGTCGCACCGGCACCCAGCGCGACGAAGATGAACGAGAAGCCCAATACAAAGAGCAGCGCGTGCAGCAACGTGGTCCGCCTCGCCCGCGAGACGTCTTCCAGTCCGAGTCCGGTAATGAACGTGAGGTAGCTGGGCACCAACGGCAACACGCACGGGCTGAGGAAGCTCAGCAACCCCGCGCTGAACGCCACCAGGACGCTCAATGATTCAGTCGGCATGCGCGCGCGCACCCGTAGACATCACGCGATCTCCCCGCATCAGTCGTGGGCCCTGGTGGATCCGCGGCGACACTCGCCGCACAACCCGTAGATGACCAGTCGATGCCGCTGACGCGAAAAATCATGGGCCTCGGCCAGCAACGTGGTCATGCGCTCCAGCCGCTCATCACGAAATTCCGTGACACGTCCGCACACGCTGCACAAGAGGTGCTCATGATGTGGAATACCACGCGCCGCCTCGTAGCGCTTGAAGCCCTCGCCAAAATCCCGTTCGACCACCAGACCGCTGCGCACCAACACGTCAAGCGTGCGGTATACCGTCGCCGTGCCGGCGCGCTGGCCGCCGGTGCGCAACAACTGGGCGACCTCTTCAGCCGACAGATGACGGTCCGTCCCCAGCACCACATCGGCGATGGCCAGCCGTTGTGCCGTTGTCGGCAAGCCATGATCCCGCAGAAACCGACGAAACGACTCACGGTCGGCGTCGCGCGCCGGCGATGCGGCCGACGCGTCGTTCACGCGGCGGTCAGTGGCCATTCCATTCGCAGGGCACGCGCGATCTGCCGGTCGGTGTAACGCAGAATCGCGGTGGCCTCTCCGGCGCGACGTTGCACCCCGCGCACCACCATCTCCACGGTGATCAGGGGCGCGTCGGCTTCGTCCACTACGTCGGCTTCCCACGTGCCGCGCTCGGGACCCTTGAGCACCAGCCGATACCGCGCGGTATACACCGTGTGCCGAACGATCGGCGCATTCACCACATCATCCGTCTCGACGTCCACCGTCTCGTCGTCGCACCCTTCGAGGGGCAGGATCTCCAGCACGTCGTCGGCAACCGTGTCCTGACTGCGATACGGCGAATCGTCGCGCTCACGTACAGTGATCGACACGTCCTCAACGTCGAGGTCTAATTCGTCGTCGGCCAACTGGTCGGCAGCACACGTGAGCGAAGACGGCGACAACGGCACCCGTGCCGCGACCACCGCGATGCCCGTCTCTGTTCCCCCCTGTCGCAGCGGTGCGAACAAATGCAGCTCCTCGATGCGATCCAGAGGCACTTTGGCAATGACCGCTCGCAGAAAGCGCTCCGTGACTTCGGATACCGGCGCGTCAGCGCGGTCTGGCGCGGCTATCGACTTCGCATCCGTCGCCGGTAGCGCAGCAGCATCCTCAAGCAACACGGCGTCTTCGAGTTCAGTCATCTGGTGTATTCAGGGAAACCTCGGCGTTGCAGCAGAACCTGAAGATCACCGACCTGCTGGCAGGTGAACAAGTCGGCGCTGGGCTCGCGAGCCATCGACCGGCACACGACTCGGACTAGACTTAGCTCAGTACTGTACTAATTGCTGACGAGTGAGCTCCGCGCTCCTGACCTCTCCAGCGCTGGAACCTACAACCAAGCACTCAAAGTCCTTTTCCCGTCTCGCGTTGCTCGCCTTGCCCGTCGCCCTCGCCGCCGGTCCGTTGGCGACGCCGACGCCCTCCGTGATCGACCAAGCGCAGAGCGAGATCAAGGAACTTACGCCGACACCGTCGAACTCACGCCGACAATCAGGGCCGCTGCCTGCGCGAGCACATGCGGCGGCTGCACCAGCGACACGCGGAAATGGCCGCGACCGGCGTCGCCAAACGCGATGCCCGGTGTGACGACGACACCCGGACCGTTCATCAATGCGTCAACCCAGCCCCAGTCGTCGAAGCCGGTTGGTACATCCAGCCACAAGTACATGGTGGCCGACGGCGAGGCCACCGGCCAGCCATGCGCACGAAACGCCGCCACCAAGGCGTCGCGACGCGCCCGATACTCGGCAACCACTGGCGGCACAATGTCGGCGTAATGCGTGAAGGCGGCGGCGCCAGCACGTTGGGCCAAGGTGGACACCCCATACCCGATATTCGCGCGATATTGATCGAGCGTGGCAATGGCGGCCGCGTTTCCGGTGACAAACGCAATGCGAACGCCAGCCATGTTGAAACTTTTCGAGCACGTATGCAACTCGACCGCCACCTCGCGCGCTCCCGGCACCTGCAACACGCTCGGCACTACGTGACCGTCGAACGACAATTCGCTGTACGCCAGATCGCTCACCAGCAGTAACGCGTGCCGCTGCGCGAACGCCACCAGTCGCCCGTACTCCGCCAACGGGACGCTGGCCGTCGTGGGGTTGCTGGGATAGTTCACGATGAGCATCCGGGCGCGCGCGAGATGTTCCGGTGCAATCGCGTCGAGATCCAACCGGCCGTCGTCCAGCAACGACACACACACCGGCTGGGCGCCTGCCAGTTGTGGCGCGCGCGCATACACCGGGTAGTAGATCGCCGGTATGAGCACCACATCGCCGGGATTCACATGTGACAGCACCAGCTCGGCCAGTCCCTCCTTCGATCCGGCCAACGCCAGCAGTTCGCGCGAGGAATTCACCGCGAGGTCAAACCGGTGCGCGAGATAGCTCACAATCGCTTCTGCGAACGCCGGATGTACCGAAAAATGCGGATATCCGCTGAGCGCCGGTTCCGCCGCGGCCCGCTGAATGGCTTCTACTAACACCGGTGCCATGGGCTGATCCGGACTCCCGATGCCCAGATCAATCAGCGAGCGACCCTGCGCGCGCGCCGCGCGTCGACGCGCGTCGAGTTCCCAGAAAACGTACTGCGGAATGGCGGCGAGATAGCGTGAAGACATCAAGTTGAAAAGGCGTGGTGGTGGTAGTGCGTCGGCTCGCTCAAATGTAATAACCAGATCCCGCCCCCCGGACGTCTCCCGTCTCCCGTCTCCCGTCTCCCGTCTTAGAACACCGTCGCGTGCGAAATCGCGAATCAGAGCAGGCTCACCGGATCCCTGTCCACCACCAGCCGCAGCTCCGCGCGCTGTGGCACCGGACACCGTTCGGCGATGTAGCGCGTAAGACGGGACATCGCTCCGCTGCGCGTGGACTTGAGCAGCAGGTGCCATCGCCAGCGATCCTTGATGCGATCGATGGGACACGGTGCCGGTCCCACCAACACGACGTCGCTCAATGCGGCGCGCGCCACCAATGCACTGATCCAGCGGGTCGCGGCGATCATCGTTTCGGCGGTGGCGGCTTGATCAACTCCGCTCACGACGATGTTCGCCAGCGAAACGAACGGCGGATAGATCGGTATTCGTCGGTTTCCCAGCTCCTCACGCACGAAGGAGAAGTAGTCGTGCGTTAACGCGTGCCGTACGGCGTGGTGCGTGGGCAGACGCGTTTGAATGATCACTTCACCACCCTTGGTGCCCCGACCGGCGCGCCCGGCCACCTGGCTGAGCAGCTGAAACGTGCGTTCGGCGGCGCGGAAGTCGGGCATGTTCAGTCCCGTGTCGGCATCGATCACTCCAACCAGCGTGACGTTCGGAAAGTCGAGGCCTTTGGCGATCATCTGTGTGCCCAGCAGGATATCGATGTCGCCGCGCCCGACCCGATCGAGTATCGCGGTATGTGCCCATTTGCCACTGGTCGTGTCCACATCCATTCGCGCCAGGCGGGCATCCGGGAAACGGTCGGCAACCAGCCGTTCCACCTGCTGCGTACCAAGACCTCGTCGCTGCAACGCGTCACTGCCGCAGGTTGGACAACGCGCCGGCACGATCGCCTGATGCTGACAATAGTGACAGATCAGCGACTCGGGGACACGGTGGTACGTAAGCGAGATGCTGCAGTGTGGGCACGCCTGAACATCGCCGCAGGCATGGCACTGCACGTACGCGGCGTACCCGCGGCGATTGAGCAGCAGCAGACTCTGTTCCCCACGCCGCAGTCGCGTTTCGATGGCCGCGCTCAATAGCGGACTGAGCACGCCCAGCGTGGAATCGAACGGCGCACGTGGTACTTTCGCCGCGACCGCCTCGCGCATCACTGTCCGCAAATCGACCACCTGCACCGACGGCAATTGCGCGCCCGCCGCGCGATCGGGGAGTGTGAGGCGAATCGCCTGTCCTCGCTCCGTTCGCTGCCAACTCTCCAGACTCGGCGTCGCGCTGCCCAGCACGACCACGGCGCCCTCGGCGCGCGCGCGTACGATGGCCGCTTCGCGCGCGTGGTACCGAGGGGTTTCCGATTGTTTGTAACTCGACTCGTGCTCTTCGTCCACGATTACGACGCCCACCTGCGACAGCGGTGCAAACAACGCCGATCGGGCTCCCACGGCAATACGACGTTCGCCACACCGCAATGCCTGCCAGGCGTCGTGTCGCTCACCGTCACTGAGCCCGGAGTGCAGTACGGCCACCGCGTCGCCAAACGCGCCGCGAAATCGGTCGACGGTCTGCGCGGTGAGGGCGATTTCAGGCACCAACACAATCGCGGTTTTACCTGGTTGCGCGAGCACCGCGCGCAACACCTCGATGTACACGAGTGTCTTGCCGCTGCCGGTGATGCCATGCAGCAGAAACGTTTGACCCGGTGCACCGGCCAGTATGGCCCCAACGGCCTCGCGCTGCGCCGTTGACGGCGACTCCGGTGGCGCCACGCCGGGCCGATCAGAAAATGGATCCCGCACGATCGTTTCGTCGCGGATCTCCACCAGCCCGCGCTTCACCATCGACGCGATGACTCCCGCACCGCAGTTCGCCTGTTGTCGCACGGAAACCAACAATGCTGAACCGCCCTGCGCCTCGAGCAGCTCGTAGACCACACGTTGTTGTTTCGCGCGGGCAAAGGTAGTCTCGCGCTGCAGCAGCGAGGGCAGTTCCTGCGCCAATCGCACGACGCGTCGCCGTTTCGGAGACGAATTGGTGTGGTGAGGGGACGTGAGTGCAGCCGGCAGCATCGCGCGCAATGTCAACCCTATTGGTGCGGCATACCACTCGGCGATCCAGCGCCCGGTTTCCAGCAGGGCTGGCGGGAATGCCGGCTCGCGGTCCAGCACCGAGAGAATCGGCTTGAGCGCGACGCCATCGGGCGGAGCGACTTCATTCAGACAGATGCCGATCTCGCGTCGGGTGCGAAAGGGCACCAGCACCCGGCTCCCCACGGGAATTGGCATCGCGATCCCGTTGGGGACGACGTAGGTAAACGTCCGGAAAAGCGGAACCGCGAGCGCCACCTCCACACAGCGGGTGGTCATGAGGTCACGACCGTTCCGCTACCGTTTACGCACGCCAAGGCCTGGCGCCGAATCCAGCGTGATCTGTCCGGCAGGGATGGCCGGACCGATGAACGGATCATCGGCCAACAGCGCGGCCCCATCGAGATCGGCGTCGTCGAGCAGCGACGAGAAGTGCGCGGCGGGCGCAATACCCAACGTGGTTTCGATCATGCAGCCACACATCACCCGCATCTCATGCGCGCGTGCGACCGCGATCATGCGCAATGCCTCTCGCAGCGACCCGCACTTGGCCAGCTTGATGTTCACGCCGTCCACGACTCCGTGCAATTTCGGGATGTCAGTGGCGACCAGACACGATTCGTCGGCAATGACGTCGATGGGCGAGCGGTCGCGCACGAAACGCAACCCGTCCAAATCGTGCGGCGGCAGCGGTTGCTCGAGCATATCGACGCCGTGTGCCGTCAGCACCTCCAACATGGCCAACGTATGCTTGGTGGTCCACGACGCGTTGGCGTCCACACGCAGTGTGGCGGTGGGCGCTTCTTCGCGCACCATCCGCACAATCTCCGCGTCGCGTGGGGTTCCAAGCTTGATCTTGAGAATCGGGTACATCGCCGCCTCGCGCACGCGCGCGCGCAACGTTTCGTTGTCCGGTGCAATGCCAATCGTGAAGCTCGAACGGGGCGCGGCAGATCCGTTCAGTCCCCACAGCGTCCACAGCGGAACTCCAAGACGCTTGGCCACGAGATCGTGCAGCGCCGCGCTCACGGCACACCGCGCGGCGGCATTCCATCGCAGCACCTTTTCGAGTTCACGCTCGATGGCGTCGATGGACCACCCATCGGCCTGCGCGATCACCGGCGCGAATCGCGCGAGCGCCGTCACAACGCCCTCGGCCGTCTCGCCATAAAAACGGCTTGGTGCCGCTTCGCCCCAACCCTCGAGACCATCGTCGGCACTCTGTGCGTCGCGCAGCCTCACCCAGACTACTTGAAATTCGCTGGTGCCGCCGCGCGCGATGAGGAACGGGTGGCGCGTATGCACCGTAAGTATTTCCGCCTGCAGCAGCACGTTCGTGTACTCAGTGGGGCGTGAGACCAGTTTGGCGCGCCAAACGGGCGCTCCGCAAATCACCGGGTGAGCCGGCGTCGGCCAGGAAGCCGATGAGCGCGTCGGCCAACTCGAATCCGCGATCGTATCGGTCGGTGGCCGGCTTGGCCAGACACTTCATGACGATGCTGCTGAGCGCCGCTGGTATTCGCGAGTCGGTCTGATCGGGGGCCACGGGTGCCTCATGGACATGCTTGTACCCGACCGCATACGAATCCTCGCCGTCGAACGGCGGATTTCCCAACAGCATCTCGTACAGCACCAACCCGACGGCGTACAGGTCGCTGCGCCCGTCAACCAGCTTGCCCATGGCCTGCTCGGGGGACATGTAGTGCGGCGTGCCCATGGCGCGGCCCGACGCCGTGAGACGACCATGGAAGCGCGCCGTGGCGATGCCAAAGTCGGTCAGCGCCGCATTGCCATCTTCGTCAAAGAGAATGTTGTCGGGCTTGATGTCACGATGCACAACACCGTGACGATGCGCGTAATCGAGCGCACACGCGACCTGCACCACGATCGCCGCCGCGGGCGTTGGCGTGACGGTTTTCTGTCGTCCCAACAGATCGGCCAGCGATCCACCGGCGTAATACGGCATCACCAGGTAGTCGATGTCGCCCAGCGTGCCCATATCGGCAATGGCACACACGAACGGATGCACCAGGCGCGCTGCGGCTTCTGCCTCACGACGGAATCGTAAGCGCATTTCCTCTTCCTGGGCCAGTGCCTTGTGCAGCACCTTGATGACCAGCGGACGACCCAGCGCCACGTGTTTGGCCAGGTACACGTGCGCCATGCCGCCGCTGCCCAACCGCTTGACGATGGAATAGCGGTTGCCGGTGGCCTCGCGCAATTCCCGCAATTCCGCATCGGGGATATCGAACGGCGGCGCGCTCACCTCGGGCAGCACCGCACTGCACCGGGTGCAGCGCGCAGCCGCGGCACGGTTCCAGGTCCCGCAATCCGGACAGAACATCGACGCGTGGTTGGGGTGAGCCGAGCGACAGGGCTACAGCAGCTTTCGGCGACGAAGGAAGTATAGCAGGGCGGCCCCCAACCCCAGCTGCACCACCAGCAACACCCAAAATCCGTACGTCCATGTCGACAGCGGAATCTTGACGAAGTTCATCCCCCACATACCGCTCACCACGACAAACGGCAGCGACATCGTGGCCACCAGAGACAGTCGTTTGGTATTCAGGGCCAGACGGTTGGAGACTTGTGTCAGATAGGCGTCCATCGTGCTGCTGAGCAGATCACGATAGGTCTCCAACGCATCGTTGATGCGCAGCACATGGTCGTAGATATCGCGAAAGTAGATCTGCACATCGGGCGTGAGGAGCGTACTCGGTCGGTTGGTGAGCACATTCATCACCTCCCGCGCCGGTTGCAGATAGCGCCGCAACGACAGCACGAGACGCTTCACGATGAAGATATCATGCATGGCATGCTCATCGAACGTGGCGAAGACACGCTCCTCGATTCCGTCAATAAAATCGTCGATCTTGTTCAGGATCGGGAAGAATCCATCGATGGTTTCATCGAGAATCGCATGCAACGCACGCTCCACCCCGCGCGACAGCAACTCCGGCGACCGACGGATCGCGTCAGACACACGGTCTACCGACGGCAGCGGTCCCGCATGTACGGTCACCAGATAGTTCGGACCGAGAAAACAATACAGGTCCTTTGTTTCGAGGTCGTACGGATCCTCCGTACTCTCGGCGAGGGAGACACCCCGCATGCTGATGAACAGGTAGTTGACGTACTCCTCGAGCTTCACGCGCGAGCTGGGGTTGAGCGTGTCTTCGATGGCCAGCGGATGGAATTGAAAGACCTTCTCCAACAGCGCATGCTGTGACCGTACGGTCGAATCGATGTCCACCCACAGCGGGCCACCCTCGGCCAGCAGCTGGGCCACCTCGCGCGGATGGCAATCAATTACATCGGAGCCGTTGGGAGCGCGGTAAATCGTGCGCGGCAACGCGTCCTGAACCGGGAGTGTCATTGGTGGAAGTTACGCCCCGCACCCCAGTCAGGCCAATGCGGCCAGATGCACCAGGACCGCTTGGGCAACGGGGTCGGGCGCATACCCTCCTTCCAGGGCGCTCACCACTCTGCCGCCGCACCACTTTTTGGCCCACAAGACCAACGTGCGGGTCATGGTATCGATGTCCGTATGCGTCAGGGTGAAGCCGCCCAGTGGGTCGTCGGCCAAACTGTCAAAGCCGGCACTGATCAACACGAGGTCCGGCCTGAACGTCATCGTCGCCTCATCGACCACTTCGAGCAGCGCGTCCACGTAGTGTCCTGACGGCCGTCCCGCCGCCATCGGCACATTCCAGACGTTGTCATGCGGACCGCGATCGGCTTCGTCGCCGGTGCCCGGATACCA